>JALQVX010000231.1 GCA_023263555.1 Crocinitomix sp. | reverse complement strand
GATCTTACGGGGTCATTAAAAATGGATGCTTTTCAAGCGGCTCATCCCGAACGTTTTTTTCAAGTGGGAATAGCGGAGGCCAATATGATTGGTATGGCAGCAGGTTTAACGATTGGCGGTAAAATACCGTTTACAGGAACCTTTGCCAATTTTTCTACTGGTCGTGTTTATGATCAAATTAGACAATCCGTAGCTTACTCGAACAAAAATGTTAAAATATGTGCTTCTCATGCTGGATTAACGTTGGGTGAGGATGGAGCAACACATCAAATTTTGGAAGATATTGGATTGATGAAGATGCTTCCGAATATGACCGTTATTTCTCCTTGTGATTACAATGAAACAAAGGCAGCAACGATTGCGATTGCTGAATATGAAGGACCTGTTTATTTAAGATTTGGTCGACCAAAAGTGCCAAACTTCACCGATCCTAACAAAAAATTCGTTATTGGAAAAGCGGATGTTTTACGAGAGGGAAAGGATGTAACCATCATAGCGACAGGACATTTAGTTTGGAAAGCCATTGAGGCGTCAGAAATTTTATTGGCAAAAGGAATTAATCCTGAAATAATAAATATCCAGACCATTAAACCTTTGGATGAAAAAGCAGTCTTGGAATCTATAAGCAAGACGAAATGTGTTGTCACGGCTGAAGAGCATATGATGAATGGCGGTTTAGGTGATTCGATTTCTCAACTCTTAAGTCGCAAAATGCCTTCACCACTTGAAATGGTAGCGGTGAACGATACTTTTGGTGAGAGTGGAACTGGTGAGGAATTATTGACGAAATATCACATCAATACAGTAGATATTGTTGAAGCTGTAGAAAGAGTGATTTCACGTAAATAAAATGACAACCATCTAGCCATGCTTTAATTACAAAATAATGGCTTTACCCCTTCCTGACATACAATTATTAGAGGCTTTTCGTAACGATAATCGGGACGGATTTAAACAAATTGTTATCCAATTTCAGGAACGTTTATATTGGCAAATTCGACGTTATACAAAAAATCATCAAGACACTGAAGATGTCCTTCAACTGGTTTTTGTAAAAGCATGGAAAGGCCTTCCAAATTTCAGAGAAGAAGCGAATTTGTATACATGGCTTTACCGCATTGCTTTCAATGAAACGCATACATTCTTAACACGCGAATCCAAGAGAGCTACAACTGATTTAGATCCTCCACTTTTTGAAAATAAACTTGCGATTGAGGGAAAAGAATACAGTCCCGCGGAAATTGAAGATTTATTGAAACAGGCTATGGAGACTCTTCCTGAAAAACAACTTCTTGTTTTCAATCTAAAATACTTTGACGATTTAAAGTTTACTGAAATCGCTGAATTGACCGGTACAAGTTTAGGCGCATTGAAAGCCTCGTATCATTTAGCCGTCAAAAAAATCGAAGAATTTTTAAAGGGAAATTAAACTTTTTGTTACAACATTAGTCATAGAGATAATGAATGAATCAACCAACATAGTAAATCAACTAAAAAGACGAGAAAAGCCTGCCATTCCGGATGGTTTCTTTGACGTTTTTTTTAATGATTTAATGGATGAAATTGATGCTAATTCAGGACTGCTTGGACAAATGAGCAAAAGTGAGTCTCCCCCTTTACCTGCGAACTATTTTTCGAGGAGCTTAGATTTTATAGACGACTTAGATGAAACCGAATCATTACTAGAAATCACCCCGTCGAAAAAACCAACTGTTCCACCTCATTTCTTTTCTGATTTCCCGAATAAAATGAATGAAATCATTGGAAATGAAATAGAAATAGAAAAAAAATCAACCCGTATTATTCCACTTTGGATTATCCGCGGTATCTCCTCTATTGCTGCCATGTTGGCGATTTTCTTTGTTGTCCAGTTGGCAAACACGAGCACAACTGAGCAGCCTATGGTTACAGTAGAGTCTGAAGAATCTTTTGACGCTTATCTCACCTATCTTGATGAAGATGAGATTATTGACTATATCATAGAGACGGATATCGAAATTGAAAGTATAAATGAAGAACTAAATGACCAATCCTATGAGGATTATTCCGTTCAAGATATTGAAGAGTATTATTTAGAAACATTATAAAATTTAATTATGAAAAATTTCATTTTAATCCTATTTGCACTCTTGTTTACAAGTGCAATAAGTTTTTCTCAACCGCCTGAAAATAGGGATAATAAAGAGAAACGGGAGAAAATTCAAGCACAAAAAATTGCATTTATTTCTACCCAGCTTGAACTCACGCCGGAGGAAGCACAAAAATTTTGGCCGATTTACAATCGTTATGAAGCTGAGATTGATATTGTGCGACATGAACGCAGAGGATATATGCGTGAATTAAGAAAAGAAGAAGGTTTATCAGATGATCGTGGATACGAGCTAACACAAAAAATCTTTGAAACAGAAAAGAAAGAAGCAGATATTCGGTTGAATTATCTCAAGGAATTTTCTACGGTCTTAGGTAAGAAAAAGGCAACAATGGTCTTCATTGCTGAGGAAAAGTTTAAGCGTGAATTATTGGAGCAATTGAAAAAAGATGGCAGAATGCCCCCTCCACCTGGAGAAGATAGAGGACATTAATCCATATTAAGCGGAACACTTTTTAATGTTAAAACACTATTTTTGTATCCTACTTTGAGGATCAAATATGAGTTCAACACGCGAGAAAATTTTCCTAACTGCTCAAGGGCAAACAAATCCATTTCCTTATCTAATCGACGTAGAGCGAGCAGAAGGAATTTATATCTGGGATAAATCAGACAAAAGATATATGGATATGATTGCAGGCGTTGCTGTAAATAATATTGGGCACCGTCATCCTGCTGTTATAGAAGCGATTAAAAATCAAGTCGATCAGTATTTACACGTGATGGTGTACGGAGAATATATCCAGGACGCGCAATTGCGTTTAGCCCAAAATCTTCAAGCAATTTTACCCCAATCACTCGACTGCAGTTACATTGTCAATTCGGGCACTGAAGCGAATGAAGCAGCACTCAAGTTAGCGAAACGAGTTACGGGTAGACATGAAATTGTCAGTTGTAAAGGTTCTTATCACGGCAGTACACACGGTTCAATGAGTGTTTCTGCGAATGAGACCAAAAAGGCTCCTTTTCGACCTTTATTGCCGGCGGTTAAATTTATCGTTTTTAATGATTCATCCACATTCGATCGGATCACCGAAAACACGGCAGCCGTTATTATAGAACCCATTCAAGGTGATGCCGGCGTTCGGATTCCCGCGGATAATTTTCTTAAAAAGCTGCGCAAAAAATGCGACGAAGTTGGGGCATTACTTATTTTTGACGAAGTACAAACAGGAATTGGGCGAACAGGAACATTCTTTGCTTTTGAGCAATTTGGCGTCGTTCCGGATATTTTAACGTTGGGAAAAGCATTGGGAGGGGGAATGCCGATTGGCGCATTTATTTCATCCTATGAAAAGATGCAAACCCTCACTGAAAACCCGATTCTAGGTCATATAACAACATTTGGAGGTCACCCAGTTGTGTGCGCGGCAGCAGATGCGTGTATTAGCGTTCTTCGAACAGAAAATTGGATCAAAGAGGTTAATCAAAAGGGGGCTATTCTGGAAAAGATGTTAATTGAAGATCCTGCAATAGTCGAAATCCGGAGAGCAGGACTTATGTATGCGATTGACATGGAATCATTTGATCGCGTGAAAAAAGTCGTCGATCGCTGCCTCGAAAAAGGCCTGATTGGCTTTTGGTTTCTCTCTTGCCCGTATAGTTTTAGACTCTCCCCTCCTATTTCTATCACTGAAGAAGAAATTAGAATGGCTGGAAAAATCATTCTCGAAGCGATTGAAGAAACACGTTAGTTGACCCTATACAAAAGTTTGAAAGTCTAGTACTCATTATTCTTTTGCTCGAAAATCTCGAAACGAGACGGAACTAATTGTCTAGGGAAGGCATTATCATAAGTATCGCAATCAGCAGTTTCAAGAAATGGATCAAGTACGACATGCGTCACTTTCTTTTTGAAAAAGAACACCTTAGAAACATAATCGGCATTCTTCCGCCAAATTTCAGCAGGAATACGAACCAATTCAGTTGAACCATCTTCAAATGTAAACTGAATGATCAATGGCATGACGAGTCCACCTTTATTCTTAAAATCAAGTTGATAAAACTCATATCCGCTATTCAATAAGGCTTTATCAGATTCCGACAAACCAGCTAAGAAAGCTTGATAGGCGGCCTTATCGGCTGCCGTTACTTCAAAAATATCACGTGTATTGTACTCGTCATCCAACTCAGGATATTCTTCATTCACCGTTTTAGCAATTGATTCACGATTACGTAGTTCAGAAATATTTTTATTCTCACTTTCGGCAAAATCACGTTCAATATTTTTTTCAATTTCAGGATCGAAGGTATTCATTTGATACCATTTCACACTTTCCAAACTAATATCTACATAATCGGTCGTATAAAACCAACCTCTCCAGAACCAATCCAAATCAATTCCACTTGCATCTTCCATTGTTCTGAAAAAATCAGCAGGCGTTGGATGCTTAAACATCCATCTTTGCGCATAGACCTTAAATGCATAGTCAAATAATTCACGACCGAGAATAGTTTCTCTCAAAATATTCAGTGCTGTTGCAGGCTTTCCATAGGCATTGTTTCCAAATTGAAACAAGGATTCAGAATTAGTCATAATTGGTGTGATATACGATTTATCCCCCTTCATATAATCCACGATCAAATGCGCTGGACCTCTTCGAGACGGATAATCACGTTGCCATTCTTGCTCCGTTAAATATTGCAAAAAGGTATTCAATCCTTCATCCATCCATGTCCACTGTCTTTCATCCGAATTAATGATCATTGGGAAATAATTATGTCCAACTTCGTGAATAATTACGGAATGCATTCCGTATTTTGTTCGTTCACTATACGTTCCATCTGCATTTGGACGACCACCATTAAAACAAATCATTGGATATTCCATTCCAATTGCATTAGCGTGAACAGATATTGCCACAGGATAAGGATAATCAAACGTATGTTTCGAATACGTTCGAAGCGTTTGCGCAATCAGTCGCGTTGAATACTTTTCCCATAAAGGATTTCCTTCTTTTGGAAAATAAGACATGGCCATTACCGTCTTCGATTCTTGCTTGACAGCTTGTGCATCCCACATGAATTTACGCGAAGAGGCGAAGGCAAAATCCCTTACATTTTCAGCTTTAAAAATCCAGGTTTTTGTACCGGAAGCCTTCGATTTCTCTACTTCGGCAGCCTCTTCAGGCGTAATAATAAAAACAGGATCGTTCGAATTTTGAGCCTCTTCAAAACGTTTCTGTTGTTCTTTCGTCAATATTTTACTCGCATTTTGCAATTCACCCGTTGCGGCCACAACATGATCCGTTGGTACGGTAATTTCTACATCATAATCTCCAAAAGTTAGCGTAAATTCTCCTCCACCCAAAAACTGTTTGTTTTGCCATCCTTCCACATCATTGTAGACACACATTCTTGGAAAAAACTGAGCAATGGTGTAAATATAATTGTCTTCTTCTTCAAAGTATTCGTATCCCGAGCGCCCCCCGATCTCCATACGATTGTTAATATTGTACCACCACTTAATATTAAATACGACAGACGCGCCATTTGATAACGCTTTTGGTAAGTCAATACGCATCATGGTCCCAACGATAGTATAAGTCATTTTTTTACCCGATACATCCGTAACTTCCTCAATATTAAAGCCACCTTCAAATTCCATAGCATTAAAGGTTCGTGTCAAAGCATAGGGAGACGACATGGATTCGATCGAACTTGTTGATGTCAATTGAGCATCAGAGCCCGGTTTACGTATATTTTGATCCAATTGAAGCCATAAATAAGAAAGCGCATCCGGTGAATTATTCGTGTAAGATATCGTTTCCGCCCCGGCCAATGTTTGTTTTTCGTCATCCAGGACAACTTTCATTTTGTAATCAGCTTTTTGCTGATAATATTGATGACCAGGAGCTCCAGCAGCATTCCGATAAACATTAGGAGTTGCCAATTCTTCTCCTAATTGCTTAAATTTATCTGGACCTGTTTGTCCAAAAGTTATAGTACTGAATGTGAGAACTGAGAGTAAGCGTAAAAAATGCGTCATTATCGTGCCAAATTAGGTTTATTCAATAACGATTATACCGTTGTTTTTCGTGGGGACTAAAGTTACACTTTTTGTTTGGTGTTTAAACGTATAGTGCACAATATTTTGTTGTTTTGGAAATAAATCAAATAAAATCGTGTTATAAATTTTAATCGATTGAGGATTCGGGATCGCTGAAAAAGTAAAATAGAAATACAAATCCTGTGTTAAACTAACTTCTTTACCCAAATAATTAGGAACCAACTCCTTACCTTCCGAAAAAACTTTGAAATTTTGAGTCAAATAGAGCTGAACGTAACGTCCTACAATAGATGAGTCTTGCACCTCTTCCATTAAAAAACTGCGATTAAACTTTGCTTTTAAGACTTCTTCAAAATCGTGGGCTGTAAGTTTCAAACTACCTTCGATTCGACCTTTTATATCATTATAAGCCAAATCAGCAATTGAAACATAGAATTTATGCGCAAAGATCGAACTAGAGCATAGAAATAAGAGTGAGGTTAGAAAAACTTTCATCATGAAATGGTTAGGCTAATTTTGTAATAATTTTTCGGGAACGATTCTAAGGTAGTGATATTTTCTATAATTGATAATTGGAATGGTGCCGTCGTAAATTGGACCTTGCTCCAACACTACTTCATCAACGAAAATAATTCGATTTGGATCAACCAATTTTTGCTGAAGTGCTTTCTTTAAACGATTTTGACTGACGAGCAATCGTTTATATGCGACAAATAAATTCGATTGATTCGGTTCAATAGGAACCTTGGAAATACCTGATTCTATGCGCAGCTCTACGAAGCCATCTTTCAATACCATCAAAGATAATGCTGAAGCGAATCGTTGAAATCCCCAAGCTCCGGTATCGATCCCGTTGAAGAAATAATCGAAATTCACCATATAAGCTTGCGGTGTGGATACAGAAAGATCCTTCCGCGTGTTTACAAGAGGAATCAACGTAAAATAATTAAATTGGTTTAGATCGACTTGTTCGACATCATTCAAAAGTGGAAAACTCGGTCCACGCGTGAACGACTTTAGTGAGGCATTGAGATCTGCACCTGTTTCATTTTTAAACCGTTGTTGCAACCAGGCGATAATCTCCTCACCAAATTGCTGTGCAAATTCATCTTGACTTTTTTCAAAATCCTTTCGTGTATTCGATAAAGAGGATTCAACCAAGACTTCAATGGGGTTCCCCATTTTATGATTTAGCACCAAATTTGACCAAAAATGGATAAACGAAGCACTCAACGAATCGACATGATTTGGAGTATTATAGGCTTGTTTATACGTTGGTAATAGCGGCGGTATGATACGATCTTCTTTAACTTCCCAGGCGATTGATTCTTCTTCTTCCAAATCAGCCATATCCCATAAAATAAACCGATATTTAACAGCAGGATGAATCCCTAGCGAATCAAAGATTACGGTCACATCTTTCTTTCCTGCACCTGTTGTCGATTTAACTTTCTTTAAGATGGCTATTTCCAAGTTTTTAGCCAAATCCGCACGGTAAGCATCCCCAATTTTATAGGGAACCAATAGAGTTCCTCGCAGATCAATCGTTCCATTTAAGAACAATTTACTTTCGATATTTTCAAAATTAATAGCTTTTAGAATCTCTTCGATTTTAGGCTCTGCAAATCGTTGATAATCGAGTAGGACTTTTCCGCGTTGAATGACTTCTGAGGTACTTACTCGTATGACACTCTCCTCCCCTTCTTCATCATTAAAATTATGCGAGTAGATTTGAATCGAAGCCACCGACCAGGGGGGCAAATCAGTATTTAAAGTAAAAATGGGCTCATTGAAAAAGACGACATGATCCGAAAAGCCTCTTTTTCTAAATTCACGATTGATCTTGATTCGCGCAAAATTGAGCAATTGTTCAACCCGCTCTAATTCATCCATGGAAGCTAATTCGACTGCCATACCAACTGTTGTGAACTGATAATAATCAATTTCATAAGTTAAGTCATTTATAAACGAACCGATATAGTTAAAATCAAAATAAGATGTATCATAAGGCGTAATTGGATAAAAATAGATAGGGGTCACCTTATATTCGACCAAATCCGAGTGTACTTCGCGTGCTGTAAAATTTTCTGCCACGACATTTCCCATGATTTTAAGAAATAGTTTGTTTTGCTCAGCAACACCCGTTTTTGTAGTGATTTCAATACTTTTCACAAAGAGTCCCAACCTTCCTGTTGGGTCAAAAGAGACATCCAGTACAATTTGCGATTGAGGCAGAATCAAGGTGTCCTTCATTAAAATTGCAGTACAACCGCAAGATGTTTCAATATTCACAATGTGAATCGTATCGTTTCGATAGGGGTTTTGAAGGATAAAGGTTGTTTTAACTTGTCCTGCATGCTCGTATACTTCACCCAAATCATGAACGGGATTGGTCACACGAATTTGTCCAAAAACGTGAAATGAACACGACAGTAAACAAAATATGAATAACTTATTAATCATGAATTAACCTTGAGAAAGCCATTGCATCATGAAGGTACAGAGAATAGCGCCAAATGTTCCTACAGCATACCCCAAAACAGCAAGTAAAACACCTACCGGAGCAAGAGCGGGACTGAATGCTCCAGCCACAATTGGCGCCGAGGCAGCCCCCCCCACATTAGCTTGACTGCCAACCGCAACGTAAAAGAAGGGGGCTTTAATTAATTTAGCAATTAAGACAAGAAAAAGCGCATGAACGGAAATCCAAATGAGGCCAATGATTAATAAAAACTTAAATACGCCCCAATTCGCTATTAATTCCATAATGTCCATTTTCATTCCGATTGTAGCAACAAGGATATATAAAAATAAACTTCCTATTTTAGATGCTCCAACTCCCTCAAAAGAGCGATATTTTGTGAAGGATAACATGATACCAAAAAGAGTTGCTAAAACCACGAGCCAAAAGAAACCATTTCCAAAAGAGACCATCAAATTAGAGAGTGTATCATTAAATCCTTTTTGTTGTTCAATTGTTGTTCCTAGCGTTGGATCAAAGACTGTTTTCATTCCTTTTAATCCACTGTTGATAATAGGTGCGATCCAATCGGATAGGAAATGAGCTAAGCCGACCAAACCAAAAGTAATTCCCAACATATAAACTAAATCATTTAATGAG
>JALQVX010000195.1 GCA_023263555.1 Crocinitomix sp. | reverse complement strand
TAATTATTATTTACAAGTAGATCAAACTGGTAATAGATTGCCAGGATTTTGGAGACAGGTATACCAATATGCTTATGATGATGGCTCTGCTGAAGCAGCATATGGAATAGAATGGTCAGGCGCTTTAATGGCATACAAATTTGAAGCTTATGAAGAAGGGGCTTTGACCGGTATTTTAATGCATTTTGTTCCCACGGTTAATGACTTCAGTGACGCTTTGTTCTTGTTGACAGTTTGGGCAGACAATGATGGGGAACCGGGTGAAATCATTTATCAAGATGATTATTTTGAAGCGCACTCACCTGAATACTCAGGGGGTAAAAATGCGTTTTGTTATTATAAATTTACACAAGACGATTATTTATTTGGACCCGATACTATGAGGATGTTATCTGTTCCTGAAGTCTTTTATGTTGGATGGAGAAACATTGAAAGTCCAGCCTTAAATGTTGGACTCGATTGGAATATTGATAATGGTGACAAGGTTTTTAGAAATACAGGCGGTGAATGGCTAACATCATCATTTGACATGTCTTTGATGATACGACCAGTATTTTCAACAGGTTTAAATTACACGTTAGCATTGGAAGAATCGATTAATAAGGAATCGACAATTGAAGTCTATCCAAACCCAACGCAGGAAGAATTTTATTTAACCAATTTACCTGAAAATGCAACCGTTGAAATTTTTGACGTAAGCGGTAGAAAAGTTATCTCGGCTCAAAACGAATTACAAATTGACGTGAGCCTTCTTGAAAATGGAGTGTATATTGTTGCTGTTCTGGATCAATCTGGAGCAATGCTATACTCTACCAAGTTAATAAAGAATTAATGAACGAACTAAATGATGAGGAAGACTTCCTCGAGGATGATCAGGATCAGCAAGACGAACTGTACGAACATCATAATTTAATTGCAGACGTTGGACAGGAGGCTCTTCGTATTGATAAGTTTTTAATGAAGCGTCTGCCCAACGTTTCTCGAAATAGGTTGCAAAATATCGCAAAGGCAGGTACACTATTTGTCAATGGGGAATCTGTAAAATCGAATTATAAGGTGCGTCCAAAGGATGAGATTTCTATTGTGCTTCCTTATCCCGTAAGAGAGATAAAACTCATCCCTGAAGACATTCCAATCGATATTATTTATGAAGATGATCAAATGGTGATGGTGAATAAGCCCGCCAATATGGTCGTTCATCCAGGGTTTGGAAATTATAGTGGAACCTTATTAAATGCCTTGGTCTACCATTTTGATTCTCTTCCTAAAACAGATGATTATTATGGCCGACCTGGACTGGTTCACCGGCTTGATAAACATACCACAGGAATTTTGGTCATTGCGAAAACGGAGTTAGCGTTAACACATTTAGCCAAACAATTTCACGATCGTACAAGTGAACGTGTCTATTATGCCTTGGTGTGGGGAGATGTGGCAGAGGAAGAGGGAACAATTACTGGAAATATCGGTCGCTCTAAAAAAAATCGTAAAGTTTTTCAAGTGTACGAGGAAGATGAGGACATGGGCAGACACGCCGTAACACACTATAAAGTGGTTGAACGATTCAGGTATGTCACGCTTGTCGAATGTCGATTGGAGACCGGACGAACGCATCAAATCAGGGTGCATTTTAAGCATATTGGACACCCCTTATTTCATGATCTTGAATATGGTGGAGACCGCATTTTGAAAGGAACAACGTTCACAAAGTATCAGCAATTTATCGACAACTGTTTTAAACTTCTTCCCGGTCAGGCTTTGCATGCAAAAACACTTGGTGTAACGCATCCAAAAACGAATGAATGGGTGTTTTTTGAATCCGATTTACCAGAAGGTTTTCTGAAACTATTAGACAAATGGCGCGTATATAGCAAAATAGACGCGAAGTAATTTCTGTTTAACAATTGAAATTAATTGCTTAATCTATGGTTAAGTTAAATAAAATCTTTATTTTCGCCTCTTGAGTATTAAGCTTATATCAGAAAAGTAAATTTTTATGAAATCACTAAAGTCGGTAATTTTATTCATTGGTTTGATTGCGTGGGGTAACATGGTAATCGCTCAAATTGAGGAACCTCAAACACGTAGTTATTCTGGCGAAGCTGTAGAACTATGGAAGTCAGGTGCTTATGCTGAAGCGGCAGAAGCATTTAAACTAGCAGCTGAAAAAATCAGCCCTAAGAATGACAAGGCAAGACAAAAGAAAGCATATTATACTTACATGTCAGGTCGTTGTTATGAGTTGCTAAGAGATTATCCTTCTGCTGAACAACAATTTGAAAAAGCGATTCTTTTGAAATACCAAGAATGGGAGCCAGAAGTGTACATGCAATTAGCCGAAACTGAAATGGCACAATGTAAACATGCTGAAGCGAAAGAGAATTATCAAAAATACTTAAAGCTTAATCCGTCTAGCGAAATCGCGAAAACAAGAATTGCGTCTTGTGATTTTTATGCTGAAAATACAGCAAACCCGACGAAACATTTATTGACAAATGTTACAAAATTAAATACAAATTCATATGACTATGCTACTGTGATGGACTCACGTGGTAAAGAAATGTATTTTACATCTTCTCGTTCAGGTTCGAATGGTGAAGGTGCCGATCCAATTACTGGTGAGAACTACATGGATTTGTGGGTTTCTAAAATCGATAGAAACGGAAACTGGGGTCAACCAACTCCAATGTCTGCTCCTGTCAATTCATCTCAAAACGAGGGAACAATGTGTTTCGATTCACGTGGTAAAACTTTGTGGTTTACACGTTGTCCATCTGAACCAAATATGCAATTGGGTTGTGATATTTTCATGGCAACTCAAAAAGGTGATAATTGGAATGAGCCAAAACGTCTTGAATTGAAAGATCATGATTCTACAAACGTTGGTCATCCGTGTGTTTCTCCAGATGGTAAAACATTAATTTTCGCTTCGAATATGGCCGGTGGTTTTGGCGGTGTCGATCTTTGGATGTCAACTTATGACAAGCGTTCTGATTCTTGGAGTCTTCCTATCAACCTAGGAGCTGAGATCAATACAGCGCAAAACGACATGTTCCCAACTTGGGGACCGAATGGTGAATTATTCTATTCTTCTAACGGTTTAGTTGGAATGGGTGGTTTGGATATTTATAAAGCAACGCAAGTAGGTGAAGAAATGAAATGGGAAAATCCAACTAACCTTGGAGCACCAATGAACTCTTGCCGTGATGACTACCACATTATCTTTACAGAAAGTGGAAAGGTTGAAAGAGGATATATTTCATCTAACCGTAATGGTTCTAAAGGTGAACATTCACAAGATATTTGGGATTTCTATTTACCTCCAATCTTAATTGATGTGTTGATCTTAGTTTCTGATCAAGAAGAAGGTTACCCAATTGAAGGTGCAAAAGTGAAATTAGTTGGTTCTGCAGGTTCAAGTTATGATTTAGTTACTGATGCTTCAGGTCAAATTAATTTAGGTGAAAAACCAGATGCAACGCGTTTTGTTGAGCCAGGTGAAACATGGACATTGGAAGTTGAAGGAATGGAAAAAGTTTACCTTGGAGCCAAGGATAACTTCACAACAATGGATATCGAGACAAATACGCGTATTATTCGTGATTTAAAAGTGTTGAACATTAAAAAACCATTGCGTTTACCTGAAGTACGTTATGCTCTTGGTAAAGCTGATTTGTTAGTTGATACAACGAATGCTGATCCTAACTTGAGAATCAATTCGAAAGATTCATTGAATTATTTATACGATTTGATGACTGAAAATCCGAACTTGATTGTTGAGTTGATTTCACATACAGATTGTCGTGGATCTGATGTCGCAAACAAAAAATTATCGCAACAAAGAGCGGAATCTTGTGTGAACTATTTGGTAAACGAAAAAGGAATTCCTTTAGAACGTCTAATCCCAAAAGGATTGGGTGAAACGACACCGGCAACGATTAAGGATGTTAGCGAAAGTGGTGATACAACGGAGTTATTACTTGATTGTAATATGATTACTAAATTACAACGTTCAGAACCTGAGAAATTTGAGTACTATCACCAATTGAATAGACGTACAGAATGTGTGATCTTAAGTTTTGATTATGTACCGCAAACAGACGCTACTGAGAACGGTACAGGAAATTAGATAAATAAATTTTAGACTAAAAAGCACTCAATCACACCTCCGTGATGGGTGCTTTTTTTATTTTTGCAAAAAATTAAACGGCCATGGCTGACGAAAGATATAATTCAAGAGGTGTTTCGGCTTCGAAAGAGGATGTGCACAACGCAATCAAGAATGTGGATAAGGGACTTTTTCCACAGGCTTTCTGTAAAATTGTACCCGATCACTTAACAGGTGATGAAGACTATTGTTTGGTGATGCATGCTGATGGAGCTGGCACAAAAAGTGCCTTGGCCTATATGTATTGGAAAGAAACCGGCGATAAATCGGTATGGAAAGGAATTGCTCAAGATGCACTTATCATGAATATTGATGATTTATTGTGTGTTGGTGCCACGGAGAACATTATGCTTTCTTCAACAATTGGACGAAATAAAAATAAAATTGACGGGGAAGTTCTTTCTGAAATTATTAATGGAACGGAAGAATTATTAGAGGATCTCAGAAAACACGGCGTACAAATTCACTCAACAGGAGGCGAAACGGCGGATGTTGGTGATTTGGTGAGAACGATAATTGTAGATTCAACCGTTGTTGCACGAATGAAACGATCGGATGTCATC
>JALQVX010000027.1 GCA_023263555.1 Crocinitomix sp. | reverse complement strand
AAGACCTTTCCGAAACGATATAATTGACAGTGCCGTTTGATGAACCAAATGATTGTCCTCCTGAACCATTCGCTCCTTTTTTATTCATGTTCGCCGAGAGGGTCAAACCGGCAGAGACGTTGAGAAAATTAATATTATTTTTGGCAATGAATCGATAGCCAAAACCTGCTGAAATCATAGGAGAAATAAATGCATTTGATCCCGAATACCAAAAAACATCAGGACGATTGACGCGCGTGACTGCGAAGTGTTGTGCGAGTCCGAAAGCATATTGCGTAAAAAAGTTGTTTTTCCAACCAATTTCCGCATCTAATTGCACAATCCATGAAGACATCCCTTCACTTTTGAAATCAGCTTTGTCGCCCGTCACTTGATTGCGAGATGAAAAACCTCCAGCTGAAAAACTAAAAAACATGCTTTTAGGGTCAATATATCGTTTTTCACTTCTAAATTTTTTCTTTGCTGCTCTATATTTGACATCTTCTTGAATGACATATTTTTCGGTTATTAGCATTTTTCGTGCACGGGTAAACGTATAATACAAACTGAGGTTCAACGAAGTTCCATTATTGGTATATGTGCCTATTTCTGCATTATTGTAGAGGTAGTATTTCCCAGAATATAATTCGTTAGTATGAAATTCATAATGAATTCCGAAACTCAATAGATCATCATTTTTGAGCACTTTGTCACCACCAAAACCAATTGAAATATATGGATTAAACTTACCAGAATAGTTAGTTACAAAACTAGCCGCTGTGCCATCTTGGGTTCCAAAACTCATAGTAGAACCTAACGGCAATGGTTTTAGTGCCCCACCACCAAAAGATCCATGAATACCATATTTTGGGGAAAGCCAATGTTGATAAGATAAAAGCGCTCTTAAATCGGCGAAAACATTATAATCTATAATTGAAAATGGTCCCCAAGATTTGGAACTTTCAAATGGCGGATTTTCATCAAAGTTAGCTGTGAACGGAAAAAATCCAAAGCCCGTTCCAAGTCCAAAACTAAAATGGTCTCCCAAAGAAAAAGTATAATCAAAGTTAAGTTTATGAATGAGTCCAACCGCAAATGTCGGTGGCATTGATCCAATGATAGGTGTGAATTGCGACGTATTAACTCCTTCCATTAGCCCAATACTGAAGCTATTTTTTGTTAAAATATACGGGTTGCGTTTTGGTTCATCTGTCTGGCTGTGGGCATAGGTTCCACTGCATAAGAACATGATAAAAAGCGAAAAAAAGGGTTGTACCGACGTACTTGATTTTCTCATTGGGTTTCGTTTCATATTCTAGGGAAATAAACTTCTTTTGTTTGCATCCAATCACACATTATTTTTTAGGAACAAACTTATATTTCAAACCAAACGTAAATTGAATTCCCGTACCATTCATAATTAACGATAGTTCACGATTGATATTTTGTTCTCCAGCATATTCATACGAAATCGTTTTTTTGGTGATGGGATAAAATCCAATATTATATTGCATGGCGGCGGAGAAGAATAAGTAATTCGTAATGCGGATATTTTTATTGAGCTTCCCATAGATCAGTGGAATGAAATTAGTTTGAATTTCATCTTTTGATTGGATGACGATACTTTCATTACCATTGAGGCCTAAATGAATAATTGAATCGTCTGAAAGAAAACTTGATAAATATTCAGGAAAGTTGTGCGCTCCCAATTGAATACCAGCAGATACGTCAATAAAGTTGAATTTATTTTTAGAGATGAATCGCCAACCATAACCCATATTCAATTCTAGCGCACTCAAAAAATTGAACGTATATTCACCATTAAATGGACCTTTAACTTTGTAACCAGTTGCATAATCACTCCTTGATAGTCCGATTTCAGCGGTGAATGCTGCTTTTACTCCAATTTGATAACTCGATTTTATGAAATCATCTGCTGTTGCTTTATTGTAGGTTGCCGAACCACCTCCGGAGACACCTATGAAAACACTTCTTGGATCGATTGATCGCTTTTCTTGTTGATTTACGAGACCTGTGTGGACTTCAGGCAAATCATTTCCTGTTACCACTTCAAATTGACTTTGATTTATTCCTGCGGTATAACCTATCGTAAAGTCATTTTTGAGATAGGTATATTTATTTGCTGGATAATCTTGCGATTGAGCGCGTGCTCCGTTTGGGATTGATAAAATGGCAAAGCTTGTAACTATGCCGCGGCAAATAATTGTGTTTAGATAGTTCATAAGGGTTAATTTATATGACTAACCAATGGTTAAATAGCATGCCAATTTTAACAATAAATTAACACATCTTTATTTTGCTTTCAAGTGAATCACAGAAATTTCAGGCCAAATTCCTAATCGACCAGGATAACCTAAAAATCCAAAACCACGGTTGATGTATAATTTTTGATTGCCTGTTTGGTACAATCCTGCCCATTTTTTATAGCGCAATTGAATGGGACTCCATCTGTATTTACCAATTTCAAATCCCATTTGTGCTCCGTGGGTATGGCCACTAAAGGTGACTTGAATGTCGGGATAAGATTGTGTAACTTCTTCATCCCAATGGGTTGGGTCGTGCGAAAGCAAGAGTTTAACCGAATCATCAATTCCGGTATAGGCCTTTTTTAAATCACCAACCTGATGGAAACCTTTACCCCAATTCTGCACGCCAATTAAGGCAATTTTTTCTCCTTCTTTTTCGAGATATACATGTTCGTCCAACAAAAGGCGCCAGCCCATATCAGTGTGAACTGTTTTAAGATTCTCCAAGTTTTGCGCCTTTGCTTCTTTGCTCGGCCATTGCACATAATCATCATAATCGTGATTGCCTAAAATGGAAAACACACCTTGAGGCGCATCAATTTGACTAAAAATGGCTTGAAAGGGTTTCATCTCTGTGGCGTCATCATTTACCAAATCTCCTGTAAAAAAAACGACATCTGCTTCTTGTGCATTCACCAGATTCACCCCTTTTTGAACGCCTTTTTTATTGTAAAAACTACCTGAATGGATGTCTGAAATTTGAACAATCTTGAAGTTTTCAAATGCTGCTGGGAGCTTGTCTATTGTAATCGTGACCTCATGAATTTTATACCTATGCGGCCCTAGAATCATTCCTAAAATAAATAAAAACGGTGGTAAGGCAGTAATGAAAAGGCCGATTGAAATTAGTGCATTTGACCTAGACAAGTCATCCGCTTGAAAAATTAAATAACCGAGTCTTCTGATGTCATCCAACAACACAAACACGTCAAAGAGGAGCAATGAAAACAGTTGAATGAATACAAAAGCGAAGAAGAAATTCCGCAAGGCTTTTGAAATGGTGTTCCCTCCAAAGAAAACAATAATTAGTGACGAAAATGATAGCAAGAACAAGCCATAAAAAATGCCATAAATGGCTTGTCTCATTCCCTCCGAATAGGTGGAAACAACCTGCTCAAATCCGTTAAAGGCATATAAAGCGAGTAAACAAATAATCCCTAAAATAATAAAGGGTAAAATGCGAATTCTTCCGTGCATGGTTGTGATTATGTGAGGTCAGATGTAAGTGTCATGACTGTTATTTCTGGCCAAATTCCAATTCGCCCAGGATAGCCCAAAAAGCCATAACCCCGATTGACGTATAAGTATTGATTGTCCTCTTGATAAAGTCCCGCCCATTTGCTGTAACGCAAACTAATCGGACTCCATTTAAATCCTCCTGTTTCGATTCCCATTTGTGCCCCGTGGGTATGACCGCTAAAGGTAATGTCAATGCCGGGATATAATTTTTTGACTTCTTCATCAAAATGCGTTGGATCATGCGACAAGAGAAGTTGTACGGGAGCATCCACTCCTGAATAGGCCTTTTTTAAATCACCAATTTGGTGAAATCCGGCGCCCCAATTTTGCACACCAATAAGTGCAATTTTATCATCTCCCCGCTCAAGATAAACATGTTCATCCAATAATAGGCGCCATCCTAATTCACCGTGAATGCGCTTTAAATGATCCAAATTTGCCGCTTTTGCTTCTTCGCTCTCCCATTGTTCATAATCACCATAATCATGATTACCTAAAATGGAATAGACACCCATTGGCGCTTGAACGCGTGAAAAAACGTCCATATAATTGGCCATTTCTGTTGCTTTATTATTGACCAAATCTCCGGTAAAAAAGATGATATCTGGCTTTTGTTGGAGTAATAAATCAATACCTTTATTCACCGCTTCTTTATCGTAAAAACTACCGGCGTGTATGTCGGATAGTTGCACAATTTTTAAGCCGTTGAATGATGCCGGTAAATTCGGAAGTTTAACCGTTGGAAAGTGTAAGGTGTATTTATAGGGTCCAATTACCATTCCCAGCGGAAGTGAAATTGCAGGAACAGCTGCTGCAATGAGTCCGGATTTAAGGATAAAATCTGAGCGACTAATACGATTGTCCGATTTGTCTGAAACAACCTTTTGTTTTGCTATTTTCCTGTAGAACCATAGGATTAGTCGTCTAAAATCATCCAGCGCCACAAAAAGAATAAAAACAAACTTTACAATCAGATTGAGAACAATAAACGCGAAGAGAAAATTAATATACCAAGACGGTTTTCCACGACCGACAATGAATAAGGTGATCAATCCAATAATGGATAAAGCCATAAGGCCATAGTGCGCAACACGCAAAACGCGACGAAACGTTTTAGAATAATTACTCCAACGTGACCGCAAAGCCTTAAGTGAATAGATTTCAATTAAGGCAATGATAAGTGTAATAATGATTGGAAAAAGTAGTGTCCTCATTCAGTTTAATTGGCGACAAAGTTATTTACTCTTTGCGGATTACAACAGTAAACAGCTTGTTTGTTTCATTGTTCGATTCTTTTCTCTTTACTGATGACGAATAACAAGATGCTATATTTTATGAGACTGCAAAATAAATTGCGCATGTGTCTGACCTCCATTATTTAAGGAGATTTGAGCAAGTTTTACGTTTTAAATGATTGTCTAATAATCATTTAAGAAGATAGGTCGAGCTAAATTAATTCAATAATACGCCATTTTCTAAAAAAAAAACTGCATCTTTGCGGCGTTTTAAAATAAAAAAATCAAGGATGAAAAAAGTTTATTTAGCAGGTTTAGCTGCAATGTTAGTATTAGGATCATGTGGTGGATCTGAAACTTCTGGTGATATTAATGCCGATTTAACGAGTTCTGAAGGAATTCAAGAAGCTTCTTTAAGTTTTGGAGAAGGTGGTGCTAATTCTGGATTAGAGTATTTCAACGGTTTATTATCTGCAGTTGTTGCTGTTGATATTAAATTCAATGAAATTGAAAAACTAGATGAAATGGATGCTAGTTTAGAGAAAATCAACGCAATAATTGATTCTACTTTTTCTAAAATAGAACAAGGAAGAGCTGCAATTAATTTGTACAAAAACGAAAGCTGGCCTAGACGTGCTGAATTTCATACATTAACTGAAGAGTGGTTTAATGTAATCGAGCGTATTACAAAAGATTATTTAGTAGACTTAGCTGAGCCAA
>JALQVX010000024.1 GCA_023263555.1 Crocinitomix sp. | reverse complement strand
TTTTTGTCTTTGATCTTGTGTCTTTGACTTACCTTAAAATCAATAAAGGATCATTCTGATCAATCGCATAATCGACAGGTTCTGCTATTCTAATTTTCTGTGTTTGTTTGCCGCCGAGAATGATTAGGACGAAGGCGTGTGGAATCTTCCTCCTATTTACCGAATACTCATCGAGACGCACCCCTACTCCCATATGCGAATAGGTTTTAGAAAAAAAATCGGTGACACCTACTCTGGTTTTTATTGCTGCCTCAATGTCTTCTGCAAACATGATTTCAGTGATGGCTTTAACAGGAACAGGTTCTTCATAGTCGGGATGATCTGGATTAAGCGTTTTTGGACGTTTTCCCTTATACAGTTTCAAGGTTGTATATGGATCCTGCGCATAATAAAAAAACGGACTCATACCTTTCAATGTTGTCAAGTTCACATTCAACGCAACAACTTTAAAAAGACGATTTTTGCCTTTTAAATGTCGGATACCAAACTCAGTATGACGCACCACTTTATCTTTGTGCTTTTGAGACTTAAAAAAGATCGAGGAAAAATGCTTGACGCCCGTATTACAGACTTGCTGAAAAACCGAATCAATTACGAAATCTTTTCGCCCCCTTCGTTTGCGGGATTCATTAAATTGAGCTAGAATGAGACCACCATAATCTTGTTTATCAAATCCGATTACATTCAGTTCGGCAGATGAAGCCTTGCGTGACTCCATCTGTTCCCCTTCCGTCCGATCTAATAAATCGTAATACCGTTTATTTTGACCGAAACTCAGCCCAACTGCAAATGTCAATATGAAAACCAGCCCTCTCATTAACGCTCCATCAATTCCATAAAGGTATTCAAACTCATTTCATTTAAATTCAAGGTGCGAAGTGGAACATAGTCCTTATTTAAACGCTCGCCATTTTTAAACGTATACCAACTTTGATGCAAGCCTATGGTCATACTCGATAGGAAAACAAGAATCGCAGTGCGGCGAGAAGATCGGTCGTAAAAAGCATCTTTCGCTTTATTGAATACAAGTACGCCATTCATGTCATAATCAATCACGTACACTTGGCGATCTGCTGCTTCGGGAATACGTTGTCCATTTTCACCCACAAATTCGGTTGGCATAGCAACAGGATCATTCATCCGCTGCCGTTGATCGCAATTCCACACCCCAAATCCTGACAAAGCAAAACCTCTTGAAACACTACTTTCTCCCGCAATTTCATCAAAATAAGCGCGATTATCATAATAGAGTTGCTGTCTTGCGATTTCACGAATTCGTGCCATTTCAAGAATCACTTTCTCTTCTTTACGCACCAAATTCATCAATTTACGATTGCGATTGCGTTTATCTGCATTGTCTTTTTTCGTCGCCGCATTTAGTTGTTTGTAAAATTGTTGAAAGACCTTCACACGACCGTTGGCATTTTTCGGATCTGATTTTAAAACAACAGGCATTTTTACAAGGGAATCTTTATACAAAAACGACAATAATAAACGATCTGTTTCGGTGTCCAACTCTACATTTAAGCGACTGATATAATTGACACCCCATTCGTAATCATTCTTTCGATTAAAAATACGACCTCCTCTTCTTAACTTTCTATAATCACGCATTGATTTACGTTGCATTCTTTTGAGCGCATCCATATAATAGCTCATACTGTCCAAATCCCCATCATAAACAAATGATTGATCGGCGATCAAGGAAGTCCCTCTATGCGGCTGTTTCACATAAAACCCAGTCAGCTGATCATCTACTGCTTTACGGTCTTTATCTGTTATTAATTCTTTAAACTTAAAAACAAAACTGCGGGTATTTCCATCTCGTTTGAAATAAGGCACATAACGGTTTTCGGTAACAATGACATCCTTTCGTTTGTAATTTTCAAAGGCCAACTTAGCCAAGGAATCAACACGCCCCATATCCAGTTTAAAAGGCTGCTCCACCTCATCTTTCCCCTTATTTTCCCATGCCCCATTTTCATTGAGTTGATATAAATTCATATTCGTGCTATTACTCGTACTCAACATATTGACTTGAATGGTTGAATTCGGACTTAAGGCTAATTCTTGACCGTCTTTATCGGCTGCGGTTAAACTAAACATGCCACCCGAAGAAAACATGAGGTTTTCATCTGCCGAATCAGCTGTCATGGTGATACCAGAAAGAAAAATATCGGTCGTAGAACTGTATTCAGTATAGAATAGTTCAACAGGACCTTCAACGGGTTTGCCCTTTGAATCAACAATGGCATTAGCAGGAATGGTGAAGACGGAGCGACCGATCGCAACTCTATTTTCTATTTCAGTTGAAATGGTTTTTACAATCGGTTGCGGCACAAACTTTTCAATGGGTGGTGCAATGCCTCTCATCTCCTGCACTGGTTCAGATAAAAGCAGGGTAACATCTGCACGACTGCTACTAAAAAGATCCTGAGAGGCTTGATCAATTTTATTGCCGCGCACATCTATCCATTTTAAGTTTTTATTCGCTGCTAAGATTTTGATAGTGGATAAATTATTGTTTTGCAAATTTGCAGAATCAACACGAACATTTAAAAAACCTTGCAAATCCTGAGTGGACATGCCATTTAAACATAAATAACGGGGTTTTGCATAGGTATTTAAGTTCGATACAATTCCTTCCGTCCGTTCAAACTTACAATCGATAAAAGAGATGCGATCAATTACCGGTGAGGTTTCAATGCGCGGAAAATCTCGAATCAGGGAGGATTTAATCACCAAATCACTGACAGTAAGATCTTGAAACGACCTTGGCAATCCGTTCAAATGACTCACCACCAATTTTTTAAGGCTGTCTTTCGCTGTTAAACTCAGCATTAAATCATCCATTTTAAGATCCTTATTTCCACTCACATCTAATTCGCGCAAATACCACCACTGATGCACTTGCCAACTTAAATCTTCGATTCTATTGTTAGACACATTGACCTTTTCGAGTTTCGTCAATTGAATAACCGGATAAGGCAAATTATTGAGTCCATTTCCTGCTACATTCAATTCTTTCAAGCCTTTTTGACGACCAATTTGGTGAGAAATAAAACCAAGATCGCAATCACTTAAATTCAATGATTCGAGTTGAAAAAGCGCATCTAAAAACAAGGCATCCAAATCGATATAACTCACCCCTTCATTCCCCGACAAATTCAATTTCTTCAACCGCGTCAATTTTCCCAAACCAGCTGGCAGGTTGATGATTCCATTGTCCGCCAAATTCAGTTCAATCAAATTGGAGCAGGCCAAAATTTCCAATGGAAAAGTGCTGTAGCCTTTATTGTTGAGATGAATACTTGTGATTTCTAATTCGTGTCCTTTGATTTTACTCAAGTCCGTAATTTCATAAGAAAAGACAGTGCCCATGGTAAAAAGGAGTGTTAGGAAGGCCGTTATTCGGATCATACTATTTCATGTTTAGGTTTAAACTTTTCTTGTACATCAACCCCTCAAATTCAATACACGTTGTGGTGCAATTCTATTGCTTCGTGGATTCAATTTCAGGTTTGTATTAGTAAATGTGTATTGTAAAAAAAAGTAACCTTTACGCTATAGGATGAAATTTAAGTTGATTTGTTACCGTGTTGATTTTAAAAGGATTGTATTGGATAACGGGGGAATTATTGGATTATTGTAAATGTGTATAAACCAAGGAATTTTTCCTATTTTTGCGCAAAATTTTAGAGATGATTTCTATTGATAATTTGGCGGTTGAATTTAGTGGTTCGACCTTGTTTAGTGAGGTTTCTTTTGTGATTAATCCGACGGATAAGATTGCATTGATGGGGAAAAATGGTGCGGGAAAATCGACCATGATGAAGATTATTGCAGGTGAGACGAAACCGACGAAGGGTGCTGTGCGATCGCCAGAGGATACGGTAATTGCCTATTTGCCTCAGCATTTATTGACAGATGATGATTCGACTGTTTTTGAGGAAGCGGCGAAGGCCTATAAGCATATTTTTAAGATGCAAGCGGAAATGGATGCCTTGAATAAGGAACTTGAAACCCGCACGGATTATGAGTCGGACGCCTATATGAAGATCATTGAAAAGGTGACTGAATTGGGTGAAAAATTTTACGCAATTGAGGAGGTGAATTATGATGCGGAGGTTGAAAAGGCCTTGATGGGATTGGGTTTTAGAAGGGACGATTTTACAAAATTGACGAGCGAATTTTCGGGTGGATGGCGTATGCGAATTGAGTTGGCGAAGATTTTATTGCAAAAACCGGATTTGATTTTATTGGATGAGCCGACGAATCACTTGGACATTGAGTCTGTGGTGTGGTTGGAGGATTTTTTGCTGAATAAGGCAAAAGCTGTATTGGTGATTTCGCACGATAAAGCGTTTATTGATGCGATTACGAACCGCACGATTGAGGTGACCATGGGCAAGATCTATGATTATAAAGCCAATTATTCGCACTACTTAACGTTGCGTGAAGAGCGCCGCGCACAACAAATTAAACAATACAATGAGCAGCAAAAAGTGATTGCTGACATTCAAGGATTTATTGATCGTTTTAAGGGCACGTATTCCAAAACCAATCAGGTGAATTCACGCGAGCGGATGTTGGAAAAGATGACGATTATAGAAATTGACGAGATGGATACCTCTTCGATTAAATTGCGCTTCCCTCCTGCTCCGCGTTCGGGTGATTATCCGGTGACGGTTTTAGACATGTCAAAAGCCTATGACGATCATGTTGTTTTTAGAGATGCCAATATGTCCATTTCAAGAGGTGAACGCGTGTCATTTGTTGGGAGAAATGGTGAAGGAAAATCGACTATGATTAAAGCGATTATGGGCGAGATTGATTTTGAAGGAAAATGCGAATTGGGTCACAATGCAAAAGTGGGTTATTTTGCGCAGAACCAAGCGGCGTTGATGGATCCGGATTTGACGGTTTTCCAAACAGTGGACATGGTGGCAGAAGGTGAAATTCGGACCCAAATTAAAAATATCCTCGGTCGTTTTATGTTTAGCGGCGACACTATTGATAAAAAAGTAGGTTTCTTATCGGGTGGTGAACGCACGCGTTTGGCCATGGTAAAATTATTGCTCGAGCCAGTGAATGTGTTGATTCTGGATGAGCCAACCAACCACTTGGACATTAAATCGAAAGAGGTGCTGAAAGAGGCCTTGATGGATTTTGAAGGAACCTTAATTCTTGTTTCGCACGACCGTGATTTCTTGAAAGGTTTGTCGAAAAAAGTGTTTGAATTTAAGGAGAAACGTGTGATTGAGCATTTTGAGACGATTGATGAGTTTTTGGTGCGGAATCGTGTGGAGAGTTTGAAGGCGTTGGGGTAATTCTAAGCCAGCCTTCGTCCCGATAGCTATCGAGCCGAAGACCAACCGGACTAAAGCCTCTCACTTTTGCAAAACCCTAAGACAATTTCTCCTGATACACTTTACGAATTATAGATGAATCTGCACCTTGCTTATACAATTTAAAAGCGGTATAATTCGCACGACTGACTTTGAGCCAACTGCGATTATCATATTTTCGGGTGCTGATAAGGATAGTTTTTGGAAGCACTTTCAATTGTTTGTTTTCCATCAATTTTTCAATGAGTGGGTATTCTTCCATGATCACCATGGACTCGTCAAAACCACCTAATACTTCGAAACTCGCTTTTTTAATAAATAAGGATTGGTCGCCACCACGACTGACCAACCAATTAAAACGGGTAAAAAAGGCATTGACTTGGATTATTTTTTTTTTGCTTTCAAATTTACTGCGATAACACGCAGCATCAAATTCACTGTTAAAAATATCCGAAGCATCATTAAAATACGATTTTGGAGGAACAGTATCTGCATGGACAAAATACAGCATATTTCCCTTTGCCAATTTAGCACCAAGATTCATTTGCTTAGCGCGCGAGGCTTCGCATTGCACAAATTGCACATGAAATGATTCTGCAATTGCTGCCGTTCGATCTGTACTCCCTCCATCCACAACAATAATTTCCACGGCCTTATTACTTGCTGTAAGTAATCGCTCAAGTAAACGACCAAGTAGGAAATCCTCGTTTAAAGTTGGTATTATTATGGTTAATTTCACTTGTACTAATTTATCAAAGTTTAAACAAACTAAAGCCTTGCACCATGAGAACATTTGCATTTTGGAATTGTTCTTGCAACAAAATCAATTATAACAAGCTTATAAACGCAGTCACATGAAAATACTTACGCTAATTCTACTCATTGGGATTTCAATTCCTTCAATTTCTCAAGAATACTTGAAACATGACCAATGGACCAGTCTTTTACAAACTTATGTTTCACCAACGGGAAACGTTGATTATAAAGGGATTAAAGAACATGAAGCCGAACTAGACGCCTATTTAGAAGTGCTCAGTAAAAATCATCCTACTTCAGAATGGGATAAAAATGATCAATTGGCTTTTTGGATTAACGCCTATAATGCCTTTACTGTAAAATTGATTGTTAAAAATTATCCTGTCGTTTCGATCAAAGATTTAGGTGGTTCTATTTACAAAGTAAATACCCCGTGGGACGAAAAATTCATTCATATCGGAGAAGAAACCTATGATTTAAACAATATTGAACACGGCATTATTCGAAAAGAATTTAACGATCCACGCATTCACTTTGCTGTAAATTGCGCTTCTATTTCTTGCCCTCCTTTGCGAAATGAAGCGTATGTTGGATCCAAATTAAATGCACAATTACACGATCAAGCCAAACGATTTATCAATGATCCCACCAAAAATAAAATCACGAAAGGCAAAGCGCAACTCTCTAAAATTTTTACCTGGTTTAAAGGAGATTTTACAGCAAGTGGTTTATCAATCGCCGAATTTATCAATCAATATTCGGAAGTTAAAATGACCAAAAAAACAAAGGTTACTTATTTCGATTACGATTGGAATTTGAATGGGAAGTAATGCCTGTATGGAGTTCGGAGTATATAGTATGTAGTATAAAGTACAGAGTATATAGTATCTTAATTGGTTGATGGTTTGATGATACGATTAGTTGATGATTTGATTGGTTGATGGTTGGTTGGTGGGGTTCGTACTCTCGACTATCAGACTATCGACCCCCCAGACTATCAACTATCAGACTAACAACTCCAAGACTAAAAACCCTCCCGAGCTTCCAACGCATACACCAAAAAACTAGCCAGCCAATGGCTTCCCATATAATCACTTCCTGCCACCTGACTCATAGATGCACGCATATGATTATCTGCGATAGCAGTGAAAGAGGTTTTGTACGCAGGCATCTCCGCAGCAATATGATAAAGACACCAGGCTCTTGAAAAATTCAAACCGTCCAAATGCACCAATTTACCATCTGTTCTATCTGCTACAATTCCTGGACTTAATTGAAAATCATTCTGAAATAGTTGCGGCAAGAAAGCCA
>JALQVX010000020.1 GCA_023263555.1 Crocinitomix sp. | reverse complement strand
ACAGGTAATACGGCTAGAATAAAAAAGTTATATAAAAGCTGTGTCTATCTAATGAATGACGAAGAAACATGGCGTGAATCTATGAAAGACTTTTTGGAGTGGTATTTTCAAGTAGTCCCTAAAATTAAATTGACTACAGATGCTGGGGATCTGCTCGGAGGGATTTCGAACGAACAAGGAGAATTTGCAATTTACAATGTCCCTGTCGGAAAACAACTTTTAATGATTAGTTCAATCGGCTATGAAGGCAGAGAGCTTCCTGTAATCGTTACCACTGGTCGAGAACTTATTTTAACAATAGAATTAGAAGAGCAGGGAATCACAGGAGAAGAAGTTGTTGTTTCGTCAGAGAAAAAAGGCGAAATAATCAACGAAATGGCAACAGTTAGTGCGCAATCCTTTTCATTAGAAGAAACCAATAGGTATGCCGGTAGCCGAGGAGATCCCGCCAGAATGATTGCCAATTATGCTGGTGCTACTGGAACGGATGACTCGCGAAATGACCTCGTCATTCGAGGCAACTCACCCTTAGGGATCGTCTATCGTATTGAAGGAGTTTCTATTCCGAATCCAAATCATTTTGCGGTTGCAGGATCAACAGGTGGACCCGTTTCAATCCTAAACAATAAGTTTCTAGACAATTCCGACTTTTTTATGAGTGCCTTCCCTGCAGAGTATGGTAATAGTACTTCGGGTGTGTTTGATCTCCGCGTAAGAAGCGGAAACGATATGAACCACGAATTCACTGGACAATTTGGCTTTTTAGGAACAGAATTACTTTTTGAAGGACCGCTCTCTAAGAAATCAAAGGCAAGCTATCTTATTCTAGGACGCTATTCAACACTGACTTTAATGGATAAGGTTGGAATAAAATATGGCACAGACGCTGTACCGGTTTATGGAGATGGTGCATTCAAATTTAATTTTCCCTTAAATAAAGGAGGGCAATTATCCTTGTGGGGTATGGCTGGGTCGAGTTCAATTTCTATTCTGATTTCCGACCAAACTGAAAAAGCTCAAGACGCCTTTGGCGAGCAAGATAGAGATCAGTATTTTGGATCTAACATGATCGTAAGTGGATTGACATATAAGAAACCACTTAACCAGAAAACCTTCCTTAAAACTACGGTTTCTTACGCTCGACAAGGGCAATACACCGATCACCGATATATTCTGCGCACTTTAGGGGCTGACGATAAATGGATCTATCCAGAAAACGTTAAACCTTTCAACATGATGGGGTACTTGTATGATATTGGTACTGCTTCGGCCTATACGAGTATCAATCATAAAATCAATCAAAAGCACTTGATTAAATTCGGATTAAATGTAGATGCCTATCATTTTAATCTTATCGATTCTATTCGCACAGATATTTCGGATTCAACCACGAATTTTTACTATCGCTGGAATTATAAATCTACTCGTCCCGAATTGCTGCTTCAAGGTTTTATGCAATGGCGTTACAAAATTAACCAACGTTTAACCTTAAACGCAGGTATCCACAGTCAATATTTTACCATGAGTAATTCTATCTCGCCAGCAGAACCGCGATTAGGGCTAAAGTATGCCGTTTCAGAAAAAGGCGTCTTAGCAATTGGTGCAGGTATGCATTCACAAATCCATCCACTTTACATATATGCATATCAGCTACAAGGAAACACAGAGCCTCATAATTTAGGAATTGATTTCTCGCGAAGTATACACACCGTTTTAAGCTATACAACTCAATTTAAAAAATTAATGATGTTTAAAACAGAACTTTATTATCAGTACCTATATGATATACCTGTTGAAGCGACACCTTCCGCCTTTTCTCTCCTCAATCAAGGAAGTGGGTTTTCACGATTTTTTCCAGACACCCTACAAAATACGGGTACAGGATCCAATATCGGAATTGAGTTAACTATTCAAAAATACTTCGATAATAGTTTCTTTTTTATGACAAACGCTAGCTTATATAACTCACAATATGTAGGAAGCGACGGGATTCAAAGAAGCACTGACTTTAACGGAAACTATATCTTAAACTTCTTAGCCGGTAAGGAATATAAAACGGGTAAGCAAAAGAAAAACACATTTGCGATAGGTTTAAAAGTAACATACGCTGGCGGAAAACGCTATGGAACTGTTAATCAAGTAATGACCGACTCTTTGAAAGAAATTATTTTCCTTGATGCTGGATACAATGAAAAACGTTTTAAAGATTATTTCCGTTTGGACACTAAGCTTAATTATACCATTAATGCTAAAAAGATAACCCACGAATTTGGTCTGGATTTAGTGAATGTTTTAGGTACCCAAAACGTACTAGGCCTGACTTATACTGGAGATATTAATAATCCTACAGCGGAACGATACCAACTTGGTTTTCTACCTGTTTTTTATTATAAAATAGACCTAAAAGTTGCAGGTTCTGGCCAACGATAATACGACTCAATTATAGATTATAAATGAAATTATTTAAAAACACCGCTGCTTTAATTGCCGCACTAATTCTTAGTTTAGGAGCAACGGCGCAAACGAAAAAAAAATTAGATCACACCGTTTATGACAGTTGGAACTCTATCAGCAACGTTCAACAATCCACATACGGTAATTTGGTAACCTACGAAATCAACCCACTAACTGGTGATGGTTTCTTATATATAGAGCGTATAGACGGCAAGGCAAAAAGAAGTTTTAGTAGAGGGAATAAAGCACAATTCTTATATAATGAAAAAACGATTCTTTTTCTAATACAACCAGAGTATGACACCATCCGCAAACTACAATTGGCGAAAGTAAAAGAAGATAAATTACCGAAAGACACCTTGGCAATCTTTTACCCTGCTACAGATAGTTTAGTCCTTATTCCAGCTGTAAAATCATTTAAAATCGCGGAAAAAGGGGAATGGTTTGCATATCTTTCTGAATTAGACGAACAACCTGCATGCCCAGAAAAAAGAAAGTGTAAATGGCATAAAAAAAAGAAAGATTGCTCACGGTTCGAGACAAGTGGCACGACCCTTCATATCATCAATCCAACTACGGATAAAGCTATGATCGTGCATGGTGTAAAGACCTATTACTTTGATGAAGCTGGAAAATACCTCATCTATAATTCAAGTTTAAAAGGTAAAGAGGATACGCTTTCCACGCACTTGGTTGATCTAAATAATTTTGAAACAACAACACTTCTCACAGATCAATACAGTATCAGACAAGTTACGTTTGATCACGACGGAGAACAAGCACTAATCCTACACTCGAATGATACAAACAAACGTAAGACCTATACTTTATCCTATTGTAATACCGAATCAGCAATTACTAAAATTCTAATCGATTCGACCACCGTAGGAATGCCAACAGGTTATACGGTGTCAGAATTCTCGAACCCCTATTTTTCTGGAGATGGAACGCGAATTTATTGTGGTACAAATAAGATCGTAAAGCAAGAACCGAAAGACACATTACTTCCTTCTGAAAAAGCAACATTAGACGTTTGGAGCAGTTTCGACCTACGCCTACAACCTCAACAATTACTTGAGCAAAAACGGGATGAAAGAAATAGTTATTTGAGTGTTTATCACCTTAAAGACCAGCTTTTCGTTCAATTAGAAGATGAAATACTGAAGCGAATTCAACCAGTTGACCATGGTAATTCGAACTATGCGCTCGGTTTTTCAGATCTCCCCTACTTAAAAGCGACCAATTGGGATTTCCCTTGGAAAGAAGACATTTATCTAATTAACCTACTTACGGGTGAACGCTTACTTGTTAAATCAAACCATGGTTATGCCACAAGTCTTGCGCCAAGCTCAAAACATATGGTTTGGTACGAAGGAAACGATTCAACGTGGTATGCTCAATCATTTTCAACCAATACAATAGTGAACTTAACAGGTGAAATAAATGCTGAATTTGCTTCAGATGGTAATGGTAATCCGTTTATTCCCTTTTCAGAGGGAAGTGAAGGATGGACCTTAATAGACGGTACAGAATATTTTCTAGTAAATTCTCGTTATGACGTTTGGGCACTTTGTCCTACCAACCCCAATTTATCGTTCAGTGTAACACATGGAAAAGGAAAAGAAATGCACCATTTTTTTCGTTTAACCCGGTTTGATAGAGACAGTACCTATACTCAACTTGCAACAGACCTAATCGTTGGTGTAGATGATAAAACCAAAGATGAAACAATTTATTCATTAGAAAAAATACCAAGTAGTGAACTTGCAACAGGACAAAAAGGTCTATTTGTGATGAACGAACAACTCTCATCCCCTCATAAATTTATTTCCATCCAAAAGTCTGAAAAAGATAACCAATTTATCATTAGGCGTATGAGTTTTACGGATTATCCTGAATTAGAAACTGTTGGTAACGATTTCAAAAACCCAAAAACCTTAACCACTGCAAACCCGCAACAGGATGAATACAATTGGGGAACAGTAGAAATGGTTGAATGGACGAGTTTTGAAGGTCGTGCCTTGAGGGGCTTATTGTACAAGCCTGAGGATTTCGATTCTACAAAATCGTACCCAATGATTACTTACTATTACGAGAAATATACCGAAAATTTTCACAATTACTATTCGCCCAAACCAACAGCTTCGATCGTATACCCGACTGAATATGTTAGTAGTGGCTATCTCATCTTTATTCCAGATATCGAATATACACCTGGACATCCTGCAGCATCTGCCTACGACTGCATTGTAAGTGGTACTGATTATTTGACAGAAAAGCATACATGGATTGAAAGCACTCGTATGGGTTTACAGGGACAAAGCTGGGGAGGTTACCAAACCGCTCAATTAATTACAATGACCGATAAATACGCCGCTGCTATGGCAGGCGCACCGGTAAGTAATATGTTTTCCGCCTATGGCGGTATTCGTTGGGGATCTGGTTTAAGTCGTATGTTTCAATATGAGCGAACACAAAGCAGAATTGGTTATACAATTTGGGAGAAACCCGAATTATATATTGAAAACTCACCTTTATTTCACCTCGACCATGTCAATACTCCATTGCTGATCATGCACAATGATGGTGATGGTGCTGTTCCGTGGTATCAAGGAATTGAATTATTTATGGGACTTAGAAGATTAGATGAACCTGTTTGGCTCCTTAATTATAACGGAGACGGACATAACTTAATGGAAACAGCTAACCGAAAAGATCTGAGCATTCGCATGAAGCAGTTCTTCGATTATTACCTTATGGGTTACCCTATGCCAGCGTGGATGAGTGAAGGTGTGCCGGCAATTGACAAGGGTAAAAACTATGGTTTAGAACCTAAAAGTGAATAAATAATGATTAATTGGAGCAATTTTAATATCTTCGAACAATAAACATGAAACGCTTAAGTATCATATTTTTATTATTGCTCCTGAGTGCCCCAAAAATTTGGTCTCAGGATGACGTTCTTATTCCGAATATCATTACGCCAAACAACGACGACATCAATGATATTTTTTCAATTCGAGCGACAGGTTATGTAGCGTTGACATGTACGATTATGAATAGATATGGACAACCTGTTTATCGTTTTTATGGATTGAATGGAACATGGGACGCCTATACCCATGCGGGTATTAAAGTTGTGGCGGGTACCTATTTTGTATTTGTCGAACTCGAAAAACCGGACGGAACAATTGAGACGCGTCAAGGTACTTTGCAGGTTCAATATTAAGGATTGTATTCTATTTCAATCGAATGATCCTTTTCTTCACCAGCTCTTTTGTCAGCAAGCTCTTTTGTCCATTTCATTAAGTACCAAATCATAGTAATGGTGGCAAACGCAACAAAAACGCGAACGAACATGGCCCAAGGAAATCTCCTCTGATGTCCTTTAAATTGTTTTAGATTGACTTTTTTGTCTTCGAATTGATTCACACTTTAAATAAAATATACTTTTTTTTGTATCAAAAATAGGTGTTTTACCGTTACAATTGTAATAAAGCGAGAGCATGACTTTTAAAAACGCGAACTAGAGGCGTTCGTTATTAATAAATTATTAAATTCACGTTAACTAATATTAACTACATAAATGAAATTAGCGAAACTTTTTCTGGCACTTACCCTTGTCACAACAATTATTTCTTGTAATAAAACTGAAGGAGAAGGAGGCACCTCTTCTATTGAAGGCAAGTTGTATGTGATCAATTTAAATGCTGCGGGAGATACGGTTGGTGAATACTACGCCATGGATCAAGATGTATTTATTATATACGGCGAGTCTAACGCGACGTATAACGATAAATTTGCAACAAGTTATGATGGCTCCTATGTGTTCAATAATTTGACGCTTGGAAAATACACCCTTTTCTCATACTCTAAATGTGATGCCTGTCCAAGTGGCCAAGAAGTGATTTCAAAAACAGTTGAAATCACAGAAAAGAAACAACTCATTTCAATTGAAGATCTTGTAATTTACGAATAATGAAAAAAATACTTGTTGTTCTCTCAATCCTAAGTGGTACTGCTTTTTCACAACAAGTTGATGCCGAATTATGGCTTGGTGCTGCGGTAAAAGCTGACATCAATAAAAAATTGTCATTAAAATATGAAACGCAAACTCGTTTTAACCAAAATGCAACACGTATCAAAACCTATTATAACGAGCTTTCGATTGATTATGAACTGATTAAAAATTTAGAAATTGGAACAACTTATCGCTATTCGCGCAGAAACAGAGACACCTATTATTTAGGAGATAATCGGATTTGTTTAAACCTTTCATATGACAAAAAAATAACCGACCTTGGTTTTAAATTTAAAGCTAGGGCACGTTATCAGTATAGTTTTGACCGTTTAACCATCATCAACAATCTCATCTTTCCGGATACAGAAAACATGTTCCGACTAAAACTTGAGCTGGATTATAAAAACGACGCATTTAAACGCTTTCTTCCACGTGTTGGATATGAATTATTCAAATCATTTAATCCGATCAAAGCACAAGGTATAAGTGCTTATCGATTATATGCCGGACTGGACTTAGACCTTCCGGCAAGACATGAAATTTCATTAAAATATATCTACGAAAAAGATTTTGGCTCGACGCAGCAAATCAACCATATATACATGGTTCAATACGGATATAGTTTACCCTCAAAACTCTTCAAAAAGAAGAAGAAGAAATAGTTAATATAAACGCATTGCTTTCCGGACCATCTAGTCTATCAATTCAAGATCTATTTGCTTCTTGACTAAACTAACGCGAGATAAAACAACTTCTACAGGGTCCCCAACGGTATAAGATTCACCTGTTCTTTGACCAATCACTGCATACTCTTTTTCATCAAACACAAAACGGTCACCACGCATACTTTTTAGCGTAACCATGCCCTCACAATGGTTCTCATGCATTTCTACATACATTCCCCAATCGGTAATTCCCGTAATAAAACCTGTAAATCGTTCACCAATCTTATCTTGTAAATATTGCGCTTGGAAATATTTCTTAGACGCTCTTTCCGCTTCCACAGCTCTGCGCTCAGTAATTGATATATGATTAGCGATATCACTTAGATGAGGGTGGCGTTTCTGCTTTCCTTCAAGTGTTTCAAACAAAATTCGGTGAACCATTAAATCTGCGTATCTACGAATAGGAGATGTAAAATGGGCGTAATACTCAAAACCTAAACCATAATGACCAATATTTTCGGTGTCATATATTGCTTTCGCCATTGACTTAATAGCCATTTGCTGAATCATATTGAAATTAGCATCTTCACGCATTTCACCGAAGAGTTCATTCATTTGTAACGCAATATCATGATCATTCTTGAATTTGAAATCACGACCAAACTTGGAAACAAAAACTCTAAACTGTTCAACTTTTTCACGATCTGGTTTATCATGCACCCTATAAATAAGGGGAATTACCATTTTTCGTTTTCGGTCTCCAACAAACTTCCCAACACTTTTATTGGCAAGAAGCATGTATTCTTCAATTAATTTGTTCGAGTCTTTACTTATTTTCTTGTAAACACCTATTGGGAGTCCATTTTCATCCAATTCAAAACGCACCTCCGCGCTTTCAATTTCTAGACCACCCAAGGCTAAACGCTCTGCTCTTAATTTTTTTGCAATACCATCTATACAAAGTATTTCCTCAGCATATTCCCCCTTTCCCGTCTCAATAATTTCCTGTGCTTCTTCGTAAGTAAAACGACGGTCAGAATTAATTACTGTTTTTCCAAACCATTCATTTTTAACCTGACCCTCTTTCGTTAACTCAAATACCGCCGAAAAAGTGAATTTCTCCTCATTCGGGCGTAAAGAACAGACACCATTCGAAAGATGCTCGGGCAACATTGGAATAACACGATCGACCAAATAAACGGAGTTACCACGATCAATCGCTTCTTTATCTAAAGCGGTGCCTGGCTTCACATAATGAGCCACGTCTGCTATATGAACACCTACTCTCGTTAGTCCATTTTCAAGAAATTCGACTGAAAGCGCATCATCAAAATCTTTTGCATCAACCGGATCAATTGTAAAAGTTAAAATGGATCTAAAATCCCTTCTTCTTCCGATTTCATCCACATCCAACTCAACGTTAATTTTATTCGCCTCTTCCAACACCTCATCAGGAAATGAAAAATTTATACCCTGACCAGCTAAAATAGCTTTCATTTGAACTTCATTGGAGTCAGTTGCCCCTAAAACCTCTACAATTTCCCCAAAAGGATTCTTTGCATCTTCGGGCCAATCGCTAATACGACCGATCACTTTATCCCCATTCTCGGCTTTTCTTGTCTTCCCATTAGGGATAAAAATATCAACCGTAATTTTAGGGTCATCAGGAATGAGGAAGGCATATTTCTTTTGAATATCAATTGTACCAACAAATCTTCTTTCGGCTCTGTTCAAAACCTCAACAATTCGTCCTTGAGCATTGAGTCTACCGCGGGATTTTACCACCTCAGCGCGCACAACATCACCATGAATGATGTGAGACATATACTTTACGGGAACCATTAAATCCTCCTCAAGTTGATCAGAAATAATATAACCAACACCCCTTTTGGCAACATCAACTTTACCTTCAATTATCAATTGTGCACCATTAAATTTAAACTTACCACGCTCCGTTTCGCGCAAGATTCCCTCTTCTTTCAAATTCAGTAAAAGTTCGAAAATTAGCTTCCTTAAAGCTTTATCAGTCACTTCCAAAAAAGCAGCAATCTGTTTATAATTATATCCTCCACTAGGATTCTCGGCAAAAAACGAAACAATTTCTTGACGGAACTGTACGTTTAATTTTTGTCTACTCTTCTTGTTTTTATTGCTCATGCAGCAGTTTAAATTCCATATAAAATTATGAATTATTTAGGTCTAAACCCCCTTTGTTCTAATTTTTAGATTATTTTTATGGCTTTGAGTAAAATCTAATTTAAAGTAAGACAAATTGAATACACGAATCGAAAACATATTAAACAAACAAATTAAGGCCGAAGCAACATCATCTCAACTCTATTTAGCCATGGCTTCATGGGCTGAGAACGCGGGTATTAATGGAACAGCAAATTTTTTATATCAACATTCAGACGAAGAGCGAACGCATATGCTTAAGTTAGTTCGGTTCGTTAACGAGCGTGGTGGAAAAGCGGATATACCTTCTATTGACATTCCTCAAAAAGAATTTGAATCATTAACACATATTTTTACGTTATTGCTAGAGCACGAAATAATGGTTACAAATATGATTAATGAAGTGGTTTATATTTGTTTAGAAGAGAAAGATTATTCGACACACAATTTTATGCAATGGTTTGTTGCCGAGCAACTGGAAGAAGAGGCACTAGCACGCAACATATTGGATAAATTAAAAATGATCGGTAATGACAAAGCGGGATTATATCTTTTTGATCGCGATTTGGAAACAATACAAAATGTTAAACCTGGAGCACCAAACGTATAATTGGCACGCTTTTAGCTTAACCGAAATATCAAAATAGAACTTTTTGAAAAGATTAACGTACATATCCCTGATACTAACCCTTTTGATAGGGTTGAGCAGTGTTACGTCACGTTCTAATCAAATAACTGACACGCGCTCTGTCGTTAAGGCAATGTACATCTATACCTTTGCAACGCTGGTAGAATGGCCAGCTGAACGAAGAACAGGTGATTTTGTCATTGGTGTTTATGGTGAAAAAACGGCCGTTTATGACGAACTAATAAAAAAATACTCTGGGAAATCCATTGGAAGTCAAAAAATTGTGGTTAAGAATTATAGAAATAAAGATGAAGTTAAAGGTTGCCATATACTTTATGTGACAGAAGAAAGAACGAATGAACTTTCAAGTTTGTCAGGATCATTATTAACAGAAAATACACTTTTAGTAGGAGAACGAAACGGAGCATTAGCGAAAGGAGCCATTATTAATTTTATTGTAGAAGGCAACCAACAGAAATACGAGATCAATAAAACGAACGCAAAAAACCATAGATTAGTTATCGCAGACAAATTAGCTGACCTTGCAGCGAAAGTTACAAAATGAGATTTATAAAATACATATCGCTAATTGTGATTGGCTTAAGCTTTAACCAAGCTTACAGTCAATGGACAGGTACGGCTTATGAACTTTATAAAAATCAAAAGTTTGAAGAAGCTAAAGTAGCCATTGACTCTGCTGTCAGTAGTTCAGAACGTTTTGATTCTCAAACATGGCAATTAAGAGGTTTAATTTATCGCAGCATTGCTGATGATGATCAACTCTATTACAGAGGTATTGCTATGGAATCCTTTGTTCATGCGAAAAAACTGGATAGCACAGGTATTTATACTGCAAAAATTAATGAGTATCTAAAACGTACCGTGCTGCTTTATTATAATGATGCTGTCACACTTTTGACAGAAGAAATAGAATTTGACAAAGCAGAACAGTCTTACAACACATATAAAAAACATTATTCCACTTTGGTTGATCCAGCTTACAATTTTGATCAAAAAGATACAGAGTTTTACAATGCAATGGGCGTTGAATATCTCAATAAAGCAGAAGATTTTGAACTGAGCAAAAAAGCAGAACTTAGAGAGAAATCCATCTTCTATTGTTTAAAAACGATTGCGATTGATAGCCTACACTATCAAGCAAATTATAATATCGGAATAGTTTACTACAGTATTGCAGTTGATTATATAACAAGTGTTGATCCTGAAATTACAATTGAGCAATTGATTATGAATCAAAAAAGAGCAGAAGAAGCCTTTTTAAAAGCGATACCGTTCTTAAAAACATGTGAACGACTTAACGCTGACGATATCAATGTAAAAATAGCACTCATGGGCTGTTACTACGGCCTTAATAATGAAACAGAATACTTGATTTATCAGACAGTTGTCGATTTATACTACATTTCAAGTTATTTAGACACGTATAAAAAGGACCCGACAGATCAGGAAAACCTGAAAATATTGATCCGTATTTACACCGTGACTTTGCCTGATAGCGCAGAAGCCGAAAAGTATAAAAACGAGTTACACCGTTTACAAGACGAATAACTCGAATAAAGCAACAAGAATATGAGCTTTAGATTCACCATAGGGAAGAAAATTGGTACCGGTTTTGGTGTCCTGATTTTATTCATTATAATCGTTTTTGGTGGAACATTTTGGGCTGTTTATGACGGAATCAAAACATTCAAAGAGCTTGACAAAACTTCTAACCAGCTCATCAATATATTAACGCCATCAAAAGAATACGTTGTTGCCTTAAAATCACTGACCGTAGAATCTCGTCAGTTGGCGTCGCAATGGTTAAGTGATCAAAGTAGAAATGATGTGGAGCATAAAATGCGCTTTAAAGACATCATTAACGAGGCCATTCCAAACAAACTTCAACAGTTGGAGGAGATAAGCAAGAAATGGAGTGATCAAGAAGATGTTGAAATCTTCAATGCCATTAAATCGCAGTACGAATTGGTTTTTACCGACTATCATCAAATAATGGACCTACTTCCAAACATCAGCAGCTATGATGATCCATTTTCATTGTTTTCTGCACGGATCTTAGTCGATCAAAATGGAACGATCAGTGAAAACGTCAATAGTATTAATAGAAATCTAGATTTTCTTAAAATTAGTTTGATTAGAAAAGAAGGAAATGCTTTATCAATCAATCGGACATCATCAGAACAATCGCGCGCAAAATTTCAATCGTTACAATTGTATTGGTGGCTAGGAGGATCCCTGATTATTTTTGCCATATTTATCGCTGTATTTACAACGAACACGATTGTAAAACCAGTTAATAATTTGCGTGAAGTCCTACTTTCACTTGGAAAAGGGATTTTCCCTAAAGAAGAAATAGAAATAAGAAACGACGAAGTTGGAGACATGTCTGCAGCTGTAGTTGACCTTGTTGATGGGATGAAAAAGACAACCCACTTCGCAAAAGAAGTAGGACAAAGTAATTTCAATTCACCCTACAAACCATTAAGCGAAGAAGATGTCTTAGGACACGCCCTTCTTAAAATGCGTGATGAATTAGCCGAAACGGAACGTATTCTAGAACAAAAAGTGAAAGAACGAACGGAAGAGATAGTTCTTCAACGAGATGAAAACGAACGTCAACGCTTAAAACTTGAAGATCTTTACAAAGCTGTCACTGCAAGTATTCGTTACGCAAAACGACTTCAAAATTCAATTCTACCGCCAAAAGAAGTCATTCAAACCATATGCCCAGATTCATTTGTGCTTTATAAACCCAAAGACATTGTATCTGGTGATTTTTATTGGTTTGAAAAGTCGCAGAACCTTAATTTTTTCGCGGCTGTTGATTGCACAGGACATGGTGTACCAGGTGCATTTATGAGTTTGGTTGGTGCCAACGGCTTGAACACTTCAACTCGCGAACACAATAAAAATCAACCGGCTGAAATTTTAGATCATCTCAATACATTCGTTAGTCTTTCCTTAAATAAAAGCCACGAAGAAAATCAAATTCGGGATGGAATGGACATTGCGATTTGTTCGATTGACTATGAGACACTAGAGCTGAAGTATGCGGGCGCTAACAATCCACTTTACGTTATCCGCGATAATGAATTCATCATTATTAAAGCAGATAAATTTGCGATTGGATCCTTTGAACCAGGGTCTAAAAAATACACACAACACACTGTTAAACTGCAAAAGAATGATGTGATCTATTTATTCAGTGACGGCTATGCAGACCAATTTGGTGGAGAACGTGGTAAAAAGTTTTTATACAATCGATTTAGAGAACACTTACTTTCCGTTCACCAAAAGTCAATGCCTGAACAACAAAAATATTTAGAAAAAACAATGCGAACATGGCAAGGTTCTTTTGAACAAGTTGATGATATATTAGTAATTGGAGTAAGAATATAAGCTTATGGTTAAGCGTCTGAGCCAAATTATCCTTTTTGTCCTTCTAGCAATTGGAGCGTTTGGTCAGCAAAAAACGATCAAATTCGACACCTATTCTCTCGAAGATGGTCTTTCCCAAAGTTCAGTTACCGGTATTGTACAAGATAAATTCGGATATATTTGGATATCAACGCAAGATGGCATCAACCGATATGATGGTTATTCCTTCAAAATCTTCAAAAATAAACCAAACAATACCAATTCAATACCTAATAATTATGTTCATTTCTTAGCCAAAGATGAGGCTGGATATTTGTGGTTTGGAACCAATAGAGGTATTGGTCAGATGAACCCAAAAAACTATACGATGAACCGCATCAGCCGAAACACCCATCCCGATTTAAACGGCTATATCTTTACCTCATTAACCTTTGATAAAGACGGTGCATTATGGGCGCTCACAGAGAAAAACGGGATTAACAAAATAAATCTTAAAACAAAAAAAATAGAGTCCATCAAAGCTGTAGAGGGGAATACAGAAATTAGTGCGATTTACATTGATGACAAGGACATTTTATGGGTTGGAACGGCAACGGGTCAAACCTATTATTCCGAATATCCATATGCTGATTTTCACAGTGTAGACTATAATTCTATCTTCACTATTGCCGCCGTAAACGATTACTATAAAGTTCCTGGCGGACCACTAATGGTGCTCACAACAAAGGGTTTATTTACCGTTGATGATGAGAAGAAATTGCAAGTCTATACTGAATATGCCGACATCCGTTATGGGAATATTCAATGCGTGTACGTTGAGGACGAAAACAATGTGTGGATTGGCACAGAGCGCTCAGGACTCGTTCTTTTGCAGGGCGAGAAGGACAAACGTCAAATCATCTCCCATTACCAAAATAATCCACTCGACCATTCATCAATTGGAGATAATAATATTTCGTGCATATACGAAGATGCAACAGGTGTTTTTTGGATTGGTACCGAACAAGGAGTCTCTAAATTTGATAAGTTTAAACAGGGCTTTACAACCATTTCTCTCAACAATGACCCGGCTAAAGGTCTAATCGACTATAGTGTTTGGTCATTTGCAGAAGACAATCAAGGTAATACCTATATCGGAACGAAGAAAGATTTAACCATCTATAATTACCATACGCAATTATATTATCATATTGTTCGGGATATCAACACAACCCATCACCTCCTTAGTATTTATGTAGAAAACCCAAGTAAGATTTGGTTGGGCTATGATGATGGCCTTTTCATACTCAACATTACAAATCTGAAAAATATCGAATATACGCTTACCCCCGTTCAGTGCTTACCAGATGATTTACGAAAGAGCGAACGCGTTTACGCACTTACCCCAATTGATAGCAATCGCCTTTGGATAGGAACGCGAGAAGGGTTGTCTTTGATGGACCGAACCACGCACGAATTTAACTACTACTCAAGCACAAGTTCAGGATTAGGTGAAGGAGCTGTTAAAACAATTTACAAGGATCTAACCGATCAAACTTGGGTCGTGACAAGTAATAAAGGCCTATATGCCGTTTATGAAAATTCAACCAATAATTTCATCTTTGAATATTGTGATATAGAACACCATGACGAGTCGAGCGGAAGCATTACCTGTTTATTACAAACAGAACCGGGTAATATGTGGTTGGGAACCTATGGGGAAGGAATTAAAAAATTAGATCTCGTTACCCGTGAAACAAAAAATTACACCGAAACAGAAGGATTATCTAACAATGTCATTTACGGCCTCTTGGAAGATGATGATGGTTATATTTGGTGCAGCACGAATAAAGGAATATCGAAATTTAACCCTAAAACAGAACGGTTTACAAATTACAATGTAAAGGACGGATTACAAAGTAATGAATTCAACACAAATGCCTTTTTAAAGTCGTCAAAAGGACTTTTATATTTTGGTGGGATTAATGGTTACAATATTTTCGATCCACGCGAAATAACAATTAATCCGAATCCTCCTCGTGCTATCATAAGTGAAGTCATCTTGTCCACAAAGGGAAGTAAGTCTAAAAAAATAATCGCCGAAAATATAATCACAACTCAGTCACTCGAACTTACCTATGATCAAAACGATCTTTCATTTCAATTTGCAGCGACGAGCTATTCTGACCCTACCAGAAATCGCTATAAATGTCGTCTTGTTGGACTGGAAGAAGAATTTAATTATTATTCAAACAATGAAAACAAAGCCCACTATGTAAACATAAGTGATGGCACCTATATCTTTCAAGTATATGCCCAAAGCGCAGATGGTGTATGGTCAAAAGAACCCACTACCATTCAAATTACGATCACTCCTCCATTTTGGTTAACGTGGTGGTTTATTACGATTTGCTCCTTGCTTGTCATTATTTTGGGTTTTGTTTTTTATCGACGACGTATTGATACCATCCGTCGCCAAAAGGTGCGCTTGGAAATTGAAGTGGTGAAACGTACACGCCAAGTTACCGAACAAAGTAAAAAGATTCAAGATCAAAAGCAAAAAGTTGAAATTCAAAAAGCAAAAATTGAACATCAGAATGAACTTTTGGAGCGCGAGAAAGAAAAAGTAGAACAACTCCTCTTAAATATTTTACCGGTAGGAACGGCAGAAGAACTCAAAAATAAAGGGCGCTCTAAAGCACGTTATTATAAAAATGTATCGGTGATGTTTACCGATTTTGTGGGCTTCTCGAAAATTGCAGAGGACATGAAACCGCAAGAACTTGTGCAGCAATTGGATGACTATTTCTCTGCTTTTGATGAAATCATTGAAAAATATGACCTCGAAAAAATCAAGACGATCGGGGATTCATATATGTGTGCAGGTGGTGTACCAATTCGAAATAAGAGTAATTCGATTGAAGTAACGCTCGCGGCCTTGGAAATTAAAAACTTCATGCAGCAATACACTGAAGATGCCAAAAAACGGGGTGAAACGTCGTGGAAAATTAGAATTGGAATCAATACCGGTGAGGTAATTGCGGGTGTAATTGGATTAAAGCGTTTTGCCTACGATATTTGGGGCTCTACAGTAAACCAAGCGCAACGAATGGAGATGCACGGTCAACCGGGAACTGTAAACGTCTCTGGTAATACCTATGAGTTTATAGCGCCTTATTTTGATTGTGTTTACCGTGGAAAAATTCAGACCAAACACAAAGGAATGCTCGACATGTATTATGTCAAAGGCATTAAACCTGAATTATCGATTGACGGTGAAGGTATTTTACCAAATGATAATTTTTGGAAAATTGTCGATTTGCATTTGTATAGTTCTATCAACTATATGAAAGCTGAACGCCATATCATGAAATTATTGGAGGATTCTTTATCTCCTAAATTACTCTATCATAGCATTAACCACACCATAGATGTAACGCAAGCAGTAGAGCGTTTAGCAATTATGGAAGGCATTACAGATGAAGATCTTTTCTTGCTAAAATCTGCCGCCACGTATCATGATGCTGGTTTTGTTGAACGTTATGATAAGAATGAAGAAATAGGCATCCGTATGGCACGTGAAGTATTACCGAAATACGGGTATACGCAAGTCCAATTGGATGTTATCGACGGACTTATCAAATCCACTGAAATTCCTCAAAGTCCTAAAACGCATCTCGAGCAAATTATGTGTGACGCTGATTTGGACTATTTAGGTCGCGACGATTTTCATGTGATTGCTGATTATTTACGTCGCGAATTAAGAGAACATGGCAAATTAAATAGTGATCGATTGTGGGATGAAATTCAAATTAAATTCCTCAATCAACATACCTATTTTACAAAATCTGCAATTAAATTAAGACAAGTTAAAAAGGAGAAACATATACGTGAAATTGAAGAGCGTTACGCCCGCAACGAATATAAAGATTAACTATCCATTCGCTCTAAAACTGCGGCCGCTTGTCCATTTCGAGCTGATAGATATATCTTATTTTCCTTCTTATTCCACGTAAATTCAATCTCATAGTTAACCGATTTTCCATTGGATAACTGGGCCTTTACCACGTAATCATTTTTGCTTTGTTTGAAGACCGTATATGCACCTGATAACTCAAGATGGGCACTGCTATAAACCACCTTATCAGCAAAAATAGAAATGAACACATCATGTGAACTGATTGACAAAGGTTGCCCATCAACATAGACTTCATAGGCGGGCATCTCTCCCCCATATTTTCCATAACTCGTCTTTGGCAATTCCTCCGCAAAAGCGGTAATCCGCACTAATACAAGTACTAAAACCAATAGACTCATTTTCATCCTCATAATAGACCTGTTAAATTCGCTGATACGAAGATAGACGCCCCACCTCGTATTCACAACCATTGTTAATAAAAACAAAACCTTTGTGTACTTTTAAATGCAGAAATCATGCCCATAAGCCTTAACTTTATTCCTCAATTCATTCGCTATGCAAAATTACTTAGACTTACTCCGATTAATTAACGAAACGGGAGTAGAAAAGGGAGATCGAACAGGAACGGGAACTAAAAGTATTTTCGGGCACCAAATGCGATTCGACCTTTCAAAAGGTTTTCCAATGGTTACCACCAAAAAACTGCATTTGAAATCTATTATTTATGAGTTGTTGTGGTTCATTAAAGGCGATACCAATATAAAATACCTGACTGATAACGGAGTAAAAATTTGGGATGCTTGGGCGAATGAAAATGGTGACCTCGGTCCTGTTTATGGCGCGCAATGGCGAAACTGGAATAATGAGGGAATCGATCAACTCTCAGAAGTAATTGAACAAATTAAAACGAATCCGAATAGCAGACGTTTGATGGTTTCTGCTTGGAATCCAAGTGTGATGCCGGATACATCCGTTTCGTTTGAAGAAAATGTTGCTAATAATAAAGCAGCCCTTCCTCCTTGTCATGCTTTCTTCCAATTCTATGTCACCGAAGGCAAACTTTCATGCCAACTGTATCAGCGCAGTGCAGATGTGTTTTTAGGTGTTCCTTTTAATATTGCTTCTTATGCTTTGCTCACCATGATGGTGGCACAAGTATGCGATTTAGAACCTGGTGATTTTATTCACACCTTTGGAGATGTTCACGTCTATAATAATCACCGAGAACAAATTGAATTGCAACTTACACGTGACCCTAAACCCTTGCCGACCATGAAATTAAATCCTGAAATTAAGTCCATTTTTGACTTTGATTTTGACGATTTTGAATTGGTGAATTACGAATTTCATCCACCAATTAAAGGGGCCGTTTCGGTATAAATCAGTGCGAATGAAAGTAAAACTAATTGTAGCGAAAGCAAAGAATAATGTCATTGGTAAAGACAATGATTTGATTTGGCATTTACCGGCTGATATGCGTTTTTTTACCGAAAGTACAAAAGGACATGTCGTGATAATGGGTCGGCGGAATTGGGATTCTATTCCTCTAAAATACCGTCCATTATCTAACCGCGAAAACGTGGTCATTACGCGCAGTAAAACCTTTTCGCATCCAGACTGTGTCGTGTTTAATTCAATTGAGGAAGCTTTAGCACATTATAAAAACGACACCGCTGAAACACGTGATTTATTTATCATTGGTGGTGGCCAAATATATGCGCATAGTTTAAAGCATGATTTATGCGACGAATTATATGTCACTTTTATCGATCAGGAATTTGATGGGGACACCTATTTTCCTGAAATTGACGAAAGTAAATGGAACCGTGAATTAATCATGCACCATCCAACAGACGAAAAAAACAAATACATCTTTGACGTTTACAAGTATACACGCATCTAACCTTTTCAGTGCCTTTTTAACATGAAACTTTGTATTGCCGAGAAACCAAGCGTCGCTAGAGAAATTGCTGCCATTTTAGGCGCTAATGTAAAAAAGGACGGTTATTTTGAGGGAAATGGCTACTGGGTTTCGTGGACCTTTGGACACCTTTGCACCCTGAAAGAACCGCACGATTATACCCCCATGTGGAAATGGTGGAACTTAGCCACCTTGCCCATGATTCCTTCTACATTTAGCATTAAACTCATGGAGAATGGCGGGGCGCAAAAACAGTTTCACACCATTGAAAGCTTAGTTCAACGTTGCGACGAGGTCATTAACTGCGGGGATGCTGGGCAAGAGGGAGAACTCATTCAACAATGGGTTTTACTGAAGGCAAATAATAAGAAACCGATCAAACGTTTATGGATTTCGTCGTTGACAGAGGAGGCTATTCGCGAAGGTTTTGAAAATTTGCGAAATGGTGACGAATTTTTAAACTTGTATGCTGCTGGAAGTTCACGCGCTGTTGGCGATTGGTTGTTAGGGATGAATGCCACACGCTTGTATACCCTTAAATACGGTCAAAACAAACAAGTGCTTTCTATCGGTCGTGTGCAAACGCCTACTTTGGCTATGATTGTAGAGCGTCAAAAAGAAATTGAAGCGTTTAAATCGGCGAAATATTGGGAATTAAAAACGACGTATCGCGAAGTGCTGTTTTCTGCAACAGTTGGCAAATTGGACACCAAAGAAAAGTCAGAGCGCGCTATTGAATATGTAAAAGACAAACCTTTTGTCGTAAAAGAATACAGCCAAAAAGAAGGAATCGAATCTCCCCCTCGTTTGTTCGATTTAACTTCCATTCAGGTAGAGGCAAATAATAAATTTGCTTTTTCGGCAGATCAAACCTTAAAACTCGTTCAAAATTTATACGAAAAAAAATTGGTGACCTATCCCCGTGTTGATACAACGTTTCTATCTGAAGATATCTATCCGAAAGTACCTAAAATCTTGGCGGGATTAAAATTCTATTCGCAATTAACAGCTCCCCTTTTGGAAAAAGAAATTCCAAAATCAAAGAAGGTATTTAACAATAATAAAGTTACGGATCACCACGCGATTATTCCAACGGGCGTTGCTCCTTCGGGCATCAATCCAGACGAGCAAAAAATTTATGCCACCATTGCCAAACGATTTATTGCCGCTTTCTATCCCGATTGTATTGTCTCAAATACCACCGTTATTGGCAATGTTGAAAAAGTAGAATTCAAAGCAACGGGGAAACAAATTTTAGAGCCGGGTTGGCGTGTCGTTTTCGAGAATGAAAAGAAAGATACAAAGGCGAATGACGAGGAAAATATCATGCCTACGTTTGAAGAAGGAGAGAGCGGACTGCATGTGCCAGAAATTCAAGAAAAAGAAACCCGTCCACCGAAATATTATACCGAAGCAACACTCTTGCGGGCCATGGAATCTGCCGGTAAAAACGTAGAAGATGAAGATTTGCGCGAGGCCATGAAAGAGAATGGAATCGGCAGACCATCTACACGTGCCAATATCATTGAAACCTTGTTCAGACGAAAATATCTAGAGAAAAAACGCAAAAACATTCACGCTACTTCAACTGGAGTAGGACTTATAGATGTCATCCAATCTGATCTTTTAAAATCGGCTGAACTTACAGGCCAGTGGGAATATAAACTAAGACTAATTGAAAACGGAGAGTATGACGTGAAACAATTTCGCGAAGAACTCACCCAAATGGTTGTTGACCTCACCAACGAAGTCATCAAATCAGAAGGGAAAGCCATTCCCATTGCAACCGAAAAAAAGGCAAAACCAGCAGCGGCAAAAAAGGCAAAAGCCTCGCTTGATGACCTCAAATGTCCTAAATGCAACATTGGTAAGGTTATTCAAGGAAAAAAGGCGTACGGGTGCTCTAATTACCAAAACGGGTGCAATTTTGTTGTTCCTTTTGTCATGATGGGTAAAAAACTCACCGAAAAACAAGTAATCGACCTCATTTCCAAAGGAAAAACAACACTCATCAAAGGTTTCCACCAAGCCAATACCGATCAAACGAAGAATGGTAAACTTACACTTACAGCAGATTTTAATATTGGATTTGAAGAAGGATAATCTCTTTTCGGGCGTTCCCCTGACTTTTGATTTAGTGATTGGTGATTGGTGACTGGTAATTAGAAATTAGTCTTGGATCTTAAGTCTTTTGTCTTAATTCTTCTGTCTTAAAAAATCACCACTCCCAATTCAAATCTTCAGTGTGAGACAGGTTCAGCGCCATCATTTCTTTCCGAAACGCGTCTTCATCAACTTGTGCTTTAGGAATCACGAGCCCACTACTTGATTTTAGTATAACATAAAAATGTTGTCCTGTTTCCACCCAACTTTCCAGTTCATCTTGCGGCAATGTTCCGGCCCCAGTTTGGTTGGATAATTTGACTGTTTTACCAGATCGTTCGAAGGTTTCCACTGCATTAAAAGCACTGCGATAATGTTGACGCACGAAACGCAAATAATGCATTTTTTGACGCCATCTAAAATAACGTGGATAGAATAGAAATATCACAATTGTGACTAAACTAAAATAAGTCACCATTCCCCACTCCTTAGAATAGCCAAAATAGATGCCCATGGTGGCAAAGATGAGCGCTAAAAAAAAGCGACCGTTCTTTTGACGCAAATAAAACCGAGGTTGTTGTTGCGCGGTGTAAAGCTGAAAACTGAGATAATCTTCTTCTTGGAGTGTATATTCGAATTTCATTTATGTATTGATCTAAAGAAGGGTTAAAGGTACTGAGGAATGTTTAAACACAGCATTATCTATCCAAGTTCTTATCTCTTTCGAAAATTTTTAGGAACAATCAGATAATTATTTCCTCCCCACCAAACTGAATCTTGAGTTAAAACATGACCAAGGGAATCATAGGATTCGGCTTGAAAGAGCTCATAATTAACCCGCCCTTGCAGAACCCCATTTGGAGAATAAATTTTGTGAATTCCTTTTGGTTTATCCCTGATAAACAAACCCTGATACCAAGTTTTACCATTGTAGAACGGAACGTTTACGAACACTGAATCAGTATAAGTTCTAATTCCTTTTACAGGTATGAGCTGCCCAGCATCTGCCATTGGATGAGCTTGCCAAAGAATAGAATCATGCTCAAAATAAAGTACCACTACATCATTATCGGGCTTATCGAGCGTATAAGTCCAACGTTCCAAACCTTGTTTTTTACCGTAATTATAGGTTCCTACTTTATAATAATTGTCACTAATTATATACGGTCCATGTGGGACATCATTGACATAAGACACGCGAGAAACAAGCGTTTTCTTCCACCCTCTTTCTTCCCATAAACCTTGTTTTAAACCATTTGCATCTGTAAAGTTCTTTTCCTGTTTCACACTATTCGCTTCGTCTTCCCCCATCATCTCAACTTGTTCGTGCATAGGAATTGAACGGTGGAAATTAAGATTCCTCCCTACTGGTTCAATAGGCAGGTTACATTCACAACTCACGAGGCTTGCAGACCAACAGCTTATTAAAAAAAGAAACCTTGAAGAAGTATTCATACTTCTAAAATACAGGATTTCTAAAAAGTAACGCTTTCGAATTAACAGTGCCCTGTTGACCTTATTTAAAAGAACACTTATTTACTCAAGAAAGATCTTTTTACATTTGATCCGCAATGAAACCGCTTTATTTCTTCTTAATTCTCACCTTATTTACTTGTTTATCAAGTCAATCGCAAGAAGACAGCCTACTAAAAAACCACAATCATCATGTTTTTCTACCACCCGATTTAGGAGCAAAAAAATGGAAACCCCTTATTGGATTAGATGCAAGACGCTCCTTCTTTCGCGGTCGACCTGTTAAGATCAATGGTTTAAGGTTAGGCGTTCAATACAGAGGAGTTCACCGATTTGGTATTGGATTTTATGGATTAGACCGCAACGTTGTTTTTACGGACGTTAATGTTACTCAACCTGGTGCAACCGATACTTCGCGCGTAGTTTTTAATGCTGGATTTGGTTCCCTTTTCTACGAACGTGTACTTTATAAAACTAAAAAATGGGAATTTTCCATTCCTACTGAATTTCTTTTTGGCAATCTCACCGGATATTATGAAGATAGCACAGGAAGCTTCTTGCCCTTGCCAGCAGTTCCATTTTCAGGTTTAGCCGCTGGGCTGCAAACAAAATATTATATCTTAACATGGCTAGCTCCACGTTTTTCAATTGGTTACCGCATGTTATTCAATACAACTCCCGAAGTGAGATCTTCATTTAATCGTGCCTATTATAGTTTTGGACTTTCGATTATGGTGGGAGAACTTTATCGGGCGGTAAAACTTAAATTGACAGACTAGAACGTAATTAAATACGGAGTGAGTTTTAGAATTGAAATTCATGTGTTGGAATTTGCAAAACAGACGACGACTGAACTATCTCAAAAAGCATTCACGACAAAATTCATGGAATTTGTTTCGAAAAAACGAAAATTAGCACCTAAAAACATTTAATAAATTGAAAATGAACAAATTAACCGATTTTTAACCACTAAAAAAGACACACGCTGTATTTAACGATCTCGAGATGTGCTTATAGATTGGATATAAAGAACAGCAAAACGCTTTTAAATCGCTTCTAATTGCGTTTTTTCTTCAAAATATAGATCTGTGAAGAATAGGTTCCGGTTTTTGCCTTTAAATTGGAACGCCATCCATTAAGAAAGGCCTTAATGATATTTCCACCTTTATATTTTTCACTCAACATAGAAACATAGTAGGCGTCAAATTTCATGGGTAAAATTTCCGTGACTTCCATTTCAAATTGTCCGAATAACGTTTTAATATCAGTTGGCACGAAATGATATAGGTGAATAGGCAAATCATAAGCTGCCCAAAATTCTTTATAGTGTTTCGCATCAAACGAATTCCGATTAGGAACAGCCACTACAAGCACACCATCCTCTTTTAAAACATTCACGATCTGTTCCACATCTTTACGCAACTCATAGACATGCTCCAATACGTGCCACATGGTAATCACATCTTTTGAATTAGGCGCTAAATCATGTAATTCATCCGTTGATTTCAATTCAACCCCAAATTCTTTCTTTGCAAAAGCGCGCGCATCAGCATCCGGTTCGAGCCCTAGCGCCTGCCAACCCGCTTGTTGACATACATTCAAAAAATGACCTGTACCGGCTCCAATATCCAAAATTGATTTACCATTTGCTAATCGAGAGACGAGTGCTAATTTTTGCTTGAGCGTATGTTTACGCACCCGTTGATAAAGTTTATTGATTAAGCCCTTATTCGTTGACGAATGCGAAACATAGGATTCAGACTTATAATAATCCCCTATTTTATCACTCGTAGGAATAGGGTTTGTAAAATGAAAACCACAGCTTGCACACGAAACAATTGAATACGTTTCACGTGAAACCGTATAATCAACAGCATTCAAAAAAGGTTTGAATTCAGTTGCTGCACAAATTGGGCAATGACTAATTGTATTCATTATCGGCCTAAATAGATAAGTAAAATAGAAATATCAGAAGGACTTACACCACTTATTCGACTCGCTTGTCCAATCGTTACAGGTTGTATCTTCGTTAATTTTTCAACTGCCTCAGAAGACAAAGACGACAATAATGCATAATCCGTTGCAGGAGGAATTTTTACATTCTCCAACCGATCCATCTTATTCGCCATTTCCTCTTCACGGGTAATATAGCCTTCGTATTTAATTTGAATTTCAGCTTGGATTAAAGCATCTTCATGCAATTCGCCCAAGGCCTCTAATTTCTTTTTAAGAAAAGGAGAAGACTTAATTAATCCTTCTAACGAAACATGCGGCCTTCTTAAAATTCCATCTGCTTTCGATTTTTGTTTAATTGCAGACGAACCCATTTCATCCAAAAACGGATTCACTTCTTCAGGCAATAAACTTATCGTTTCTAGCAAATTAATGATTTCTTGTGTATGCTTAATTTTTAAATTCATTAAATCTAAACGATCCTTACTGGCTAATCCAATATCATAACCAAGTTGTGTTAACCTTAAATCAGCATTATCCTGACGCAGTAAAATACGATACTCTGCACGAGAAGTAAACATACGATACGGCTCTTTTGTCCCTTTTGTAATTAAATCGTCCACCAAAACACCAATATATGCATCTGCCCGACCTAATATAAACTCAGGTTTTCCGACCAATTTATTGTGTGCGTTAATACCAGCCATTAAACCTTGAGACGCTGCCTCTTCATAACCTGTTGTACCATTAATTTGACCGGCAAAATAAAGGTTACTCACCAATTTAGTTTCCAAACTATGTTTCAATTGAGTTGGTGGAAAATAATCATATTCGATTGCATACCCTGGTCGGAACATTTTAACATTTTCAAAACCCGGTATTGTTTTCATTGCCGCCAACTGGACTTCCTCCGGTAAGGATGTGCTAAAACCATTCACATAAATTTCAATGGTATTCCACCCTTCCGGTTCTACAAATATTTGATGACGATCACGTTCCGCGAAACGATTAATCTTATCTTCAATAGAAGGACAATAACGCGGACCCACACTTTTAATAGAACCATTAAACATAGGGCTCCGATCAAATCCAGTTCTTAAAATATCGTGAGTTTCTTGATTGGTATACGTGATATAACAACTGCGTTGTTTTGGTAATGTAATTGTTTCACGTGAAAACGAAAAGCGCGAAGGAACTTCATCACCTGGTTGTTCTTCCATTTTCGAATAGTCCAACGAGCGACCATCTACACGCGGTGGCGTGCCAGTCTTCATCCGACCTGTTTCAAAACCCAGATCGACCAACTGCTCAGTTATACCATAGCTGGCACTTTCGCCAGAACGACCCCCTTTAAAATTCTTTTCACCTAAATGAATTAACCCATTCAAAAAAGTACCGTTCGTTAAAATCACCGCTTTCGCATGAATCGTCTGACCCATCACAGTAGTAACCCCTCTTAGTGTTTTACCATCCATAACAAGCCCATTCACCATATCCTGCCAGAAGTCAACATTCTCATTCGCCTCAAGCAATAAACGCCATTCTTCTGCAAAACGCATACGATCACTCTGTACACGAGGCGACCACATAGCGGGTCCTTTGCTTAAGTTTAACATCTTGAATTGTATCGCCGACTTATCTGTTACAATACCCGATCCTCCACCAAGTGCATCAATTTCTCGAACAATTTGTCCTTTTGCAACACCACCCATGGCAGGATTACAAGACATTTGCGCAATTGTAGCCAAATTCATAGTCACCAACAAAACCTTGGATCCCATTTTTGCAGCAGAATAAGTAGCCTCGCATCCAGCGTGACCACCTCCCACAACTATAATATCATATTCTGGTAACATAATTTTGTTTCACATGGAACAAATACGAAGTGTTTCACGTGAAACTATTTCGCTTGCTCAAATATTTATTTTCCATTTCCGTCATCACCTCTTGCTCTGCATCCGACTTGTCATTATAGCCGACCAGATGCAAAACTCCATGAACCATTACACGACATAATTCATCATAAACCGCTACATCATATTCATTGGCGTGATCCATAATACGCTCATAGCTTATAAACAGATCACCACTTAAACTAAAATCTACGTTATAATTAAACGTAATAATATCGGTATAATAATCGTGATTTAAATGTTCACGGTTCATTTCTAAAAGATAATCATCCGTACAAAACACATAGGTTAGTTCACCCAGTTCATACCCATGATCTATTAAGACTGTCCCCAGCCATAAACTAAAAAATTCCGGATTGAAGTCCGGAATTTCTATATCTAAAAAGTGATATGTTATTTCATTATCCATGTTCGGCAGCAAAGGTAATACTAACTTTTGAACCATTCAAATCAAAATCAACTTCGTCTGAAAGATTCTTCATCAGAAAAATTCCACGACCATCAGGTTTTTCAATATTTTCTGGAGCTGTTGGATCCGGCAAATTGCTAAAATCAAAACCAGTTCCTTCATCCACAACAACAAACGTTACTTTATCCGCTGCCGTTTCCACTTCTACTTTAACCTTCTTCTCTTGATCATTCCCGTTACCGTGTACGATTGCATTATTTACTGCTTCCGTTACCGCAATAAGAATATTGCCATAATGATCTTCATTCAATTTAAGGTCCTCACACACCGTGTCAATCAAAAGTTCAACCTCCGTTATATTCTTTAAATCAGACCCAATTTCAATACTATGCATTCATTATTTATTTACAGAATTAAAATACTCATTCACAAGTCCTTTATAATAGACCCGCAGACCAACAGGAAGAGAGCGTATAAACTCTAATTCTGCGTCCTTATTTTTTGTATACTCCGTAAATTCTTTAAGGTTACTATCCTCTTGATTTTTTCCTTCTTTTGCTTCTCTTTCTTCACTATACCCACGCTCACGTAATGCTTTTTCGCTCTCTAACAAACGCGTATAAATATCTTCTTGACGTTTCATAAAATCAGACCCTACACGGCCATTAATTAGATCATTCTGTAAATCATCTAAATCTTGTATTAATTCATCTAGTCCATTTCCTGCTCCACTACCATCACTGTTTAATTGTTGTTTCAATTCCTTTAAACCATCTCTAATTCGTCCTTGTTCAGCGGCCATCTGAGCTTTTTCCTTTGCAGATAATTGAGGAATAGAACCACCTTCGCCACCTGGTGTTTGACCATTTTTACCCTTTTCCCCTTCACCTTCTTCACCACCTGGACTCTTACCACCTTTCATTTTAGCGATCTGTTCTTCCAACGCTTTTTTCATTTGCTCCATGGTCATTTTCTTACCCGATTCACCACTTCCCGTTCCACCGGGATTATCACATGAGCCATTTCCAGGCATCTTGTTCTTCATTTGATTCTGCATCTGTTCGAGCACTTCTGCAAGCATTAACGCTAAATTGTTATAACTTGTCATAGCATATTGCTGATGTTGCATTAGGGTGCCCGTTTTACGTTCCTCCGAATACGCCAACGATTTATCCAGATTATACGAAAGATCATTTAATTCTTGATTGATCGCAGACGATAATTCCATCACTCTCTTCGCTAAAGCCACTAACGAATCATTCACAATCTCCGTAGACTTTTTAATATCGATTTGCTCTCTATTTAATTTCAAGTACTTTGGATCGTTCGTTGGTGTTTCTCCATATTGATTCATTAACTCTTCCTGCTGATAAGAAAGTGCTATCAAATTTTCCAATAAAAAGCGCAACGCATCCATATCCTCTGCTTGTTGCTGTTGTTCACCAGCCGACTTCATTGCAGCCGCGTCATCCGCCATTTCTTTCATCATATCAGCCGCTTTTTGCTGACTATCCTCCGCCTTTTTTTGTTTACCATCATCTAAACTTTCTTTTGAATCATTCATTTCCTTATCAATATTCTCTTCCTTCTCTTCATCAAAATCAATATCACGTGGCTTTTCAAGTTCCTCATTCTTCTCTTGAATCTCATCCATATCCTTTTGAATTTCATCAAATTTCTCATTCAACTTTTCCTGCTCTTTTGCCAACTCTTCCTCAGACATTGCTTTATTCTCAGATTGTTCTTTTAGTTCCAGTTGCTCCTCCGCCAATTCACGCAATTGTTCTTCTAAATTTTCCAATTTCTGGTCCAACTCCATGTTCTTAAACTGCTCGAGCATCCTATCCAATTCCTCCTCCATAGTTTCGGATTGCTGTTCCATCTCCTCTAAATTCTCAACCAATTTATCTTTATTCATCTCTTCCATCAACTTTTGCAACTCCTCAAATAATTCCTTTAATTCATCATCCATTAATTCCTCCATCAAACGTTGCAGCTCTTCCTGCTTCTTCTTAAGCTCCTCAGAATTTTCCAAGAAATTATCCTTCTCTTCTTTCGATTCATCATAATCTTTTTTGATCTCCTCCATTTTCTTCTCGAGTTCCTTTTGCATCTCCATAAGGTTTTCCAAACTTTGCTTGTCCTTCCAATCCAGTTCCGCCTTATTGATCAGCTCACTTTTTACCTCCTTAATTTCCTGCTTTAATTCCTTGGCGTCTTTTGCTGCCTGATCCATTTGATCTTTTAAGGCATCATCCTTTTCACCCATTAAATTTTCTAACTCATCCAATTGAGGAACCTCAAAGAAACCCCGAGAAGAGACCGTAGATTTATACCCATTCAACTCATCATTATCCGTTACAATAAATGTATAATCTAATTTATAGCCTGGTTTGAGATCAAATTGACGAATATCCAATGTATACGAAAACAATTGCGTCTGCAGTTTTGGATTCACTTTTAAACTTTTTGTAATGGCGTAAGATGTGTCCTTGCCAGAAACGCTTAGTTTAACAGTAAGGCTTCTAAATCCATAATCATCATTTATACGGCCTTCGATAAAACGCAATAAAACATTCGACGAATCAACCTCTTCCGTCATAGAAATTGTAGGATATTCGTCCTTTATTACATTAACTTCATAGTATAACGAATCAGCGTTTTCAATATCATCCGAACTTAAACTAAGAGCATATGGTGAAGAGGCCATAAAAACCTTTTTAAAACTGTATCGATTTGACAGCGAATTATTTATGACTAACGTTGTATCAGGAAAGATAGCATGCATCCGTTTCAAATTAGTTGCTCCAATATTCCATTCAATAACTGAACCTTCTGGAACAACAATGTCTCCTGTATTCTGAAATTTTTCCGCAGATTTACCAGTATGCTTTGGATAAATCACCGACAAACTAATATCATCAATGATTGGTTTATGCAACATACCCACTTCAAATTGCTTAGATTCAAATTCATTCGCCACACAATAAAAAGAAAGACTCTCATTCAAGTTAATGAAATCATATTCAAACGTAACTTTAGACGTTTGCTTTAAATTATAATTTCCTTTATTCGAAAAAATCTTAACCTCGTTTGGAATTTCGTCACCTTTTAATCGAATCTTAAGCGTATAATTCTCCCCCTCAATCGCATCCAATTCACTATCTACAATAAAATCAAAAGGCGCTGGCTCAACATAATCCGTGCTGAAATTAACGACCCTTTCGGTACCATCATAAAACCAACGAGGTGCTATGACCGCAATCGCTATAAAAACAGCAAAAACAGGTAATAGGTATTTCAAGTAGCGTCGATTTTCTTTTAAATCAATGGCCTTTCCGAAAGGAACAATCGATAAATTTTCCGAACGTTGTTCGATACTTGCATTAACAAGATCAAAATTCATCTTCATAGCCGCCTTATCATTATTCAATTGAAGCGTGTTTTTCAATTTATCCCCTACCTCAGGAAAAATCTTTCCTAACATTTCTGACGCCTCAATTAATGATAAATGTTTCCCCAATTTATTCAACTTTAACAAGGGAATAATCAAAAAGCGAATGAGCAAGACCACGTTCAGTCCGATAAAGCCGATCAAAAGTGCCAAGCGTATACCCGAACTAAAACGACCGACATATTCCAAACCAGTCACCAAAAGATAACTAGACAATAGCAGTGCTACAAAAAGGATTGCCCCTTTTAACATTTGATTCTTGTAGTACTTTTTAATAAAAAGTTCTACTTGATTTATCACCTTTTGAAACGTATTCAATGTATCCAATTTTTAAATTGACTTATCACAATCCACCTTACCTCTAGCACGTACAATAATCATGCAAAACCGTTCAGTATAACCCAAAAGAAAGTCATGTTTTAGGTCCTAACCTACTAAGTTACATATAATCATAAGACGAACGTTACAATAAATAACGTATTTCAGGCTAAAACTGTATCTTTGCGCCGTCATATTTTAATGAAAAGACGCAAGATAGGGCAGAAATGCCGCGTCACAAAAAACACAAACATGAAAGTTAGAGTTCGATTTGCACCAAGTCCAACAGGACCTTTGCATATGGGAGGCGTTAGAACGGCTCTTTACAATTATCTCTTCGCAAAAAAACACGGAGGAGATTTTTTACTACGAATTGAAGATACGGATCAAAAAAGATTTGTTCCTGGCGCCCAAGAATATATTATAGATTCTTTAAAATGGTGTGGTATCGAGCCCAATGAAGGGGTTGGATACGGAGGAGATAAAGGGCCATATATTCAATCAGAACGTATGTCAATGTATCAACCCTATATTGATCAACTCATAGAATCGGGTCATGCCTATTTAGCTTTTGATACATCAGATGACTTGGAACGCATGCGTGACCAAGCCAAAGAAATGGGTTTACCGAACTGGCAATACAATGGAGTAACACGTTCTTCTATGAAAAACTCACTTTCACTTTCAAAAGAGGAAGTAGAAAAGAGACTAGCAAATGGTGATCCGTATACCGTTCGTATAAAGATGCCACGCAATACGGATATCAAACTTGAGGATGAAATTAGAGGATGGGTTACCGTAAACACGAATAATTTAGATGACAAAGTTTTGGTAAAAGAAACGGGTATGCCTACTTACCATATGGCGAATATCATTGATGATCATTTAATGGAAATCACACATGTTATTCGCGGAGAAGAATGGTTACCCTCTGCCCCATTACATGTTTTCCTTTACGATTGCTTTGGATGGGACCGCCCGCGATTTGCACACTTACCCTTAATTCTAAGACCAGATGGAAAAGGAAAACTGAGCAAACGAGATGGTGATAAATTAGGTTTCCCTGTATTTCCATTAGATTGGATGTCTGCGGAAGGAGAAAAATACAGTGGTTACAAAGAAGGAGGATACTTTTCGAAAGCATTTGTAAATATGTTGGCACTATTAGGTTGGAATCCGGGAGACAACAAAGAGATCATGTCTTTAGAAGAAATGGTTGAATTGTTTACACTTGACCGTGTCGGTAAATCAGGCGCACGATTCGATCCAGATAAAACAAAATGGTTTAATCAATATTATTTACGAAGTACAAGTAACGAGGATTTAGCTGATTTACTCCGTCCACTTTTAGATGAAGCGCACCAAGGACTTGAAACCTCATATTTAGCAAAGATTTGTGAACTCATGAAAGAACGCGCAACATTCATTCAAGACATACTTGTTGAAGGCGATTATTTTTTCAATGCGGTAACGGTTTATGATGACAAAACGGTGTCTAAGAAGTGGAAAGAAGAAACACCACTTATCATGGCCGAATTACTCGCGGAATTGAAAACGATTAAGGACTTTACTACCAAGAACATTGAAACTGTTTTTAGCGCTTATTTAGCGAAAAAAGAATATGGTTTTGGACATGTTGGCCCTGGATTTAGATTATTGGTAACAGGTAAAGGAATGGGACCTTCTATGTTTGATATTTGTGCTACCTTAGGAAAAGACACTGTCATTTCTAGAATGGAAAATGGAATAGACGCGATCAATGCATTAAAAGCCGCTAACCAATGAAAAACTTAATTGAAGTAACCGGAATAGAAGTATTTGCTTACCACGGTTGCATGGATGAAGAAGGTCGTTTAGGAGGTAAATACATCATTGATATAATCCTCTCAACTGACTTTTCGAAATCAGCCGAAACAGATGAGCTCATTGATACGATTGACTATGTTGCAGTACGCAATATTGTGGTTGAAGAAATGGCTATTCGTTCAAAACTCATTGAACATGTTGCAAATCGTATTTTAGTTCGCTTTAAAAGTGAATTTCCAACCTTAATTACTGCAAGTGTAAAAGTGCGTAAACAAAGTCCTCCTATTCAAGGCTTAGTGAAAGAGGTGGCTGTCATTATTGAAGGATAGACGATTTTTCTTTGCTTTTTAGCAAGGTTCAATAAAAATTATTTTTATCTTTGCTCTCCTTTGATTTTTGCTTCAGGGCAAATATCATAAGATATGATCCTGTGGTCTCGGCTAAGCCGAGATGAGATAGTATCAGAAAAACAAATGGTCCTGTGGCCGAGCGGTTAGGCAGTGGTCTGCAAAACCATCTACAGCGGTTCAAATCCGCTCGGGACCTCGAATAAACCCAACGTAAGTTTTACGTTGGGTTTTTTTGTCCCTTGCCCTTCGACTCCGCTCAGGGCGCGGGGTAAGTTTAATTGTTAAATCCATTGATTTGAGAAATATTCTTTTATCAACGCTACGAATCTTTGGAAATAATCCGCTCAGGGCGCGTTTACGTATTGTTCAACTCTTTTAACTTGCGTTTTTTAGAAGATCGGTGTAAGAAGAGACCAACGACCAAGATAAAAAAAAAGCTACCGCCACCGATATAATAAATTTTAGTCCAATAGGCCTTGTCGGCTTCGTGTTTGAGATATTTTAGATACGCTACACTCTTCCCTCCGATAGACTGCTTTTCGACGTTCCAATGGCTTTGATCATGCCTGGAAGAATCAGGGTGAACTAAATTCAGTGTGGCCAAAGTATCCCATTCTTGCTTTTTATAGGTTAAGGAATCTACTAAATAACCTTTATTATCATATAATTTTAGATGCTCTGATTTTTTAGATAAACCGAAATCAAAATCACCGATTGCTTGAATTGAATCCGCCGAATAATAGGCTTGAAAGTTGCGTAATTTTTCTGTCAAAATAAGGTAACTACTTGGATTTACACTCACACCATTTGGAATGATAAACCCATTTTTATAATCATCATCTGTAAACACCCATCCACTTAAATCCAGCGGTTTTGTTGAACGGTTGTACAATTCCACCCAATCTCCCGAAGAATCATCCTCTGGTTGATAAACCGCTAACTCATTAAAAATCAATGAATCATAAAAAACACTTTTTTCCTTTGCTTCAAAAATAGGCTCCAAAATTAGATCCGTTGTTGGAACAATCGTAATAGACATTTCTGTTTCGGTTCTACCTTTCCAACCTTTAAAAATATAATCGTGCTTCGGCTGCACTGTCATTGTGATCGGTACATTTTTAAAATATATCCCTGTAAAATCCTTTTTAATTTTCAAACTATTAAACTCCACTTTTGCCACCTCCTTATTCGGACATTTAATCTCCACATTCAAGGTACCTTTCAGACCAAACTTTTCCATGATAAATTGGCGTAAATATTTTGGTCGTTCGCGCACAAAATTCCGCACGATATCTACATGATGTTCCCAATTCTGATAAGACGTAAACCATCTTTTCGTATGATAAGGCATCTCCTCTTTGAGGTTATTCTGCATTTTGTCCACTAAAGCCAAAGCCGTTTCTTCACTGTAAACCGTATTTAGATGATCGGCAAACGTATTAATGTATTGTATTTCTAATTTTTTATTTGTCAACAAGGAGCGAATAATGAAAGTAGACCAAGCAGGATCAGGCCAAGCCTCTGCATTAGCACTGGTGAACTTTTTTACGGTATTGTGTTTATAACCCGAAGGTTCATTATTACCTAACCCTAAATCCAGATCATAGAAAACCCAGCGCCATTTAGCCGAATCAGTTCGTTCCCTCCAATAACGGATATTACCACCGGCATCTCGATTATCAGAGTACGTTTCAGCGATATTATATCGGATATAATCCTCAATATCCATAAACACACGCAGCTCATCCACAACAGCATCCTTGGACAAATCTTTCGTTCTTAAAAAATTCAAGAGCGCTTTATAGTTCTTTGATGTTCCATGTCTGACTACCCCATTGTGACGGAGGATATCAACATTATCTTTATCCACTCCAAAATTAGACTCGAGGTAATGCTCACTGATTTTTTCACGCAAATTTTGAATTCCCCAGTACTGTCCATTTAAGAATACAATTGCAGGGCGGTAAGCTTGAATAGCAACACCTGTTGGAGCGGCCAACTGCGTCATAAATGCATCTCTAAAATGAGTGCGTTGAAAATCACCACCCGAATTACGAATGATAAAGGATTTATATTCATCAAAATCACGCTCAGGAAAAATGGGATATTTTATTCTTTTTTCCCCGTATTTAGAGCGGGCAAAAACGGCGAGGGATTTTTGCGGCAACATTCGACTATAACCACCAAATAAATTTATTCCCACCCCTTGATTGAAGCACAATTCACCCTCTTCGTCATACATTTCGATATTCGCATATTTCTCCCAATCTCTCCAAAAATTGGCACCCAAATAGGGTTCAATTGTATCGGCGCAACAACCTTTCACATAGATACCAGAACTGTAATCCCATAAATTTTCAGGGTTCGTGGCGATTGAAATAATAGGTAAACTGTACGCGCGATCGCAAAAATAAGATTGCGTTTGAGTGGCAGAACGTTTACCTTGAGAATAAGCAACAGCTCTGATCACACTCACCTCTTTAACAGAAATAGGTTTGGTATAACGTGCAGAACCAGAATTGGGGAGCGAACCATCTAGTGTATAATAAATACTTGCTCCAGGATCAGACAATAAAATAACGGAAATTGCTTCTTCATACTTTCCGCCTTGAGGCTCAAACGAAAGTGTTACCTCCTCTTGACCAAAGATAAAAGCAGAAAAGAATAGAAAAAGAAGATTTAAAACTAATTTCACGTAATCAATTTATGAATCAAATGTATAAAAAGCCTATGATTCCAACCCATTTATACGCTCGATTTTATTCTTCGTTACAGAATTTGAATTATATGCCTCTAAAAAATAAAAAAGCGCCTTGGAAACCAAGACGCTTTTCGACATTATTTTTTAATTGTTATCTAGTAACCGTGATTTGACCTGCCTTTTGAAACTTAGTCCCATCAACGCCAAATGCAATTAATACCCAATCATACATTCCTTCTGGCAAATTGTTACCACCCATATCTGTAGCGTACCATCTAAAATCTATTTCATCCGAAACAAATACATTATTCCCTTTATCATCTTTAATAATAATTGACATTTTTTCCATTTGCTCCGTTCCTATGAAAAAGAAATCATTTCTATGATCTCCATCCGGAGATATAATATTAGGAACATGCGTAATCTTAGAAATTGATTCGACCTCCACAGTAAAGCCATCTACATAACCTTGATTGCCCTCAGAACAGTTCATTTCAACCTTGTACGTCCCTGGTTTTTCGTAAGTATGTTCAACTTCAAAACCTTCAGCTGTTGTTCCATCACCAAAATCCCAGCGTACTTTTGAACAATTTTCAGCATTTGAAACAAAAGCATAGGTAGCTGGCGCTTCATTATTGTCTGTTAAAACTGTGAATGAAGGATTGGCTGAGATTTGTTTTTGTAAAGGTTCCCTTTGTTCACTTGCATTATCTTGCTTATCAATTACAGAACCCTCTTGCCCTAAATTTTCAACTTCTGCACCGCTACCGCCATTTCTTTGTGTATTATTATCAACTTCAACCCCACCATTATTCTCCTGATTAAGTTCACCACTCGATCCAGCTTCTAAATCAACTTCAGGAACTGGATCAAATAAATCAATAGGCTCCATTAAAGGCATAACTGTTTGTTGACTTTGATCAGTTTGATTCTCATTTTGAGCATTATTGACAATAGCTGGACCTTCATTTACATGATCCGTTAGTGGTTTTGTTTGCTCATCTGTTACTAACTGATTATCATCAACTGCTACAATAGCATCACTTGAATTATTCTGAGATTGATCCTCATTAAATAAATAAATACCAGCTATTGTTGCTGCTACAATTCCTGTAGAGACAATTATTGATTTCGTAATAAAACTCAATCCTGTTTTTGCTGCGGCAGCTGCTGTTGCGCCCGCAGGAGTATTTAAGCCTTGCTGAATATTAGACCAAGCATTAGGGCTAACATCTGCTTCTAACGAACCTAAATTCGATCGAAAAAGCTCTTCTATGTTTAAATTATCGCTCACTTTCTTCTACTATATTACTTTCAACTAATCGTTTTCTCAACATTTTTTTTGCCCGGGAGAACTGTGACTTTGAAGTACTTTCAGTTACACCCAGTTGCTCTGCAATTTCTTTATGCGAATACCCTTCAATTGCGAAAAGGTTAAAAACAACACGATATCCTTCTGGAATCGATTGAATTATTTTCAAGAGGTCTTGCGCATTAATTCGTTCAACAATAAAATCATTGTTCTCCAATTTGTACGAAACGCTATCGATTTCCACATCTTGCTGAAATTTTTTATTCTTTCTATACTGATCGAGCGCGGTATTTACCATAATACGCCTTACCCAGCCTTCCAACGAACCTTTATTGACAAAGTCAGGTAATTTATTAAACACTTTAATAAATCCATCCTGAAGAACATCTTGTGCTTCGTCTGCATTAGATGAATAGCGCAAACAAACCCCCATCATTTTTTTCGCAAATAAATCATAGAACTTTTTTTGGGCAATCGCATCTCCGGAAATACAGGCTTTTACTAATTGTTCTTCCGTCATAATACTCTTTCCATTAGATAAGACCTACAAGTTTATTTAAAAGTTGCACGACATGCATAAGAAATTAGAAATTTTCTATCTTTAACCCGCAACTTTGGCTTTTATAGTAGCTTTCGTTGTTTCTTAAACGTATAACGGAAATGAAAATTATTGGCCTCCTCCTTTTTTTAATCTTCTCATTACAAGTTCATTCTAAAAATTCCAAAGTTAATACTGGTGTATGGCATCTCGAATTTCAGCTCAATGAGACTGCTATATTACCTGTCTCTTTCCTATTAGAAAAAAAGCAAAATAATATCCGATTATACATTCAAAACGCGGATGAATCAATTGAATTAAAAGAAATCCTCTATAAAAACGATTCACTGATTATTACTTTCCCCACTTTTGATTCTGAACTCAAAGCAAAAATTTTCGCAAAAGATAGAATAAATGGTTCTTGGTATAATTATACCAAAGGACCGAATTATAGTATTCCTTTTACCGCGACTAGCGGACAAGACACGCGTTTCACAACTGCTCCTTCTGACCTGTCTATCTATGGAAAATGGGAGGTTACCTTTGATTACGACCAAGTTCCTGAAAAAGCAATAGGTCTTTTTGATCCGTTACATCCCGCTTGCTGTGAGTCTCTGGGTTGTCAAAAAAATGAAATAAAAGGAACTTTTCTAACAGAAACAGGAGACTATCGTTATTTAGAAGGAAATACATCAAACGACAGCTTATACCTATCTACTTTTGATGGTTCTCACGCTTTCCTGTTTCGCTCCAAATTCGTGAATGATACCTTATGGGGTGATTTTCTTTCAGGAACACATTATTCAGCGAAGTGGTATGCCGTTCGAAACGAAAACGCCAAACTCAGAGATCCAGACTCTTTAACCTATTTGGTGAATAATAAAACAATAGAACTTACGTTGCCAGACTTAAATAACGGAACGTATAAATACCCGAATGCCACTACAGAAGGAAAAGTAACACTCATTCAGATTATGGGAACATGGTGTCCAAATTGTCTAGATGAAAGTCGTTATTTAAAAGAGCAAAAAGACAAATACAGAGATAATTTAGAAATTCTAGCGGTAACCTTTGAGACACAAGAAACCCTTGAAGAAAAAATTGAAAAAGTCACCCGCTATAAAGAGAATTTAGCACTTAACTACACCTTTGTTATAGGTGGTAAAGCTTGTAAAGCTTGTGCAGGAGAGTTTTTTCCTATGCTGAATAAGATTAGTTCCTTTCCCACGCTTATTTTTATAGACAAAAAGGGAAATATACGCCGCATTCACACCGGTTTTAATGGACCTGGGACTGGAGTATATTATGACAAATTTGTAGAAAAGACGAATCTATTTATCGAGCAATTAATTAGAGAATAAGAAGCGCTTAGCTGCAACTGATCTTATTCACGCGATTGGCATGACGACCGCCTTCAAAAGCAGTATCTAAGAAAATAGTAATCATTTCAAGTGCGACTTCCTCACTTACAAAACGAGCAGGAACAGCAATGATATTTGCATCATTATGTAAACGTGCTAATTCCGCAATTTCTTTCATCCAACATAGTGCAGAACGAATGCCTTGGTGTTTATTCACCGTCATGTTTATTCCATTTCCACTTCCACAGATAACAATACCTAATTCCCCAGTACGCTCAACATGCTCAGCCACTTTATGACCAAAATCAGGATAATCAACACTATCTAAACTGTAAGTTCCGTAATCTTGAACAGAATAATCTTTGTTAACCAGGTATTCAACTACCTTTTCTTTTAATTCAAAACCTGCATGATCGCAGCCAATTGGAATAGCCATAAATAAATGTTTTTTCAAAGCTATTGTTTTATTTCGAAAGGAAAAAATCAATTGTTAATAATTATTCACATCTATTTCACTCAAAAAACCCAAGTCAATAAAATAGGTAGTTAACAGTGAAGAAGGGTCGAACTAAAAAGCTCCTCAATTGTTAAAAACTAGCTGATAAATGAAGTATTAAAAAAGTATAAATAATTTGGTTTATCAAATTTTATTTTCAGGTATATAAATAAATGAATAAGCAATTTAACATAGCCTTTTTTTTAACACGAACTTATTGACACAATTATACAAAACAGTATAAGAAGTTATACACATGTATCAAAAAGCAGCCAATTGTTCATAACCCTAATTCAACATTGATTTACAGGCGAAAGATATGTTTTGATCTGTTAGTAATTTATTAAAAAAAAGAAGTAATTTAGAAAAGCGAATTGATCTAAACGATTTATTAACAAATGAACAGCCCTAATAATAATAAGTCTTCTTTCAACTTTTATAAAAAAATATTAATTAATAGTATTAAAGTAATGCTTGTATTGTTGATTAATGTGGTGGCGCTCGCGCAAGAAATTGATCCAAATGGTGAAAATAGTTTTTATTATCCGAATGGGCGGATAGCCAGTGAGGGCTATTTTAAAGATGGTTTACCCACAGGAATTTGGAGAAATTATTATGCAGATGGAACATTAAAATCGATTGGGAAAAAAGAAAAAGGTTTATCAGATAGCTTGTGGGTCTTTTTTGATAGTGAAGGCCGTAAAAAACAAGTTTTAGATTATTATGATGATAAAAAATTTGGATGTGCCGTTTATTATGACACGAGTGGAAATAGGGTCAAGGAGTTGTTTTATTGGAATGATATTCCACAAGATGAAGAATTAGATTATTATCCAAACGGAGCACTCAAGAAACGCACATTGCTTGCAAATGGTAAACCAGAGGGTTTAGCTTTCGAATATGATTCGTTAGGTATTATTATTACCCAAGAGAAGTATGACAACGGTTACTTAAAAGACCGTCAAACGTTTAACAGATATGATGAAAATGGTAAAAAAGTAGGCGTTTGGAGAACTTATTTTGCCAATGGAAATATCGAGACAGAAATGTCTTATCAGGGTGGGATAAAAAATGGTTTGGTTAAAACATTTGATAAAAAAGGGAAGTTAATTGATTTACAAAAGATGTATGGAGATTCTACAGCTGGTCATTCCGAAGATATAGTGATTATAGATTTATACCGCGAATTTTACCCAAATGGAAATGAAAAATTAGTAGGTGGATTGAATGAGGGAATGCGAACGGGGATCTATAGAGAATATAATGAGGGAGGAAAAATCATCAATGGTTATATTTATAAACAAGATACAATAATTGCTGAGGGGATTATTAGAGGTGATGGAGTATATGAAGGAGATTGGGTTTATTATAGCAAGAGTGGTGACATATTAGCTAAAGGAGCTTATGTCAATAGTCGAAAAGATGGTAAATGGGTTTATTATTATGAAAATGGTAAAAAGGAGCAGGAAGGAACGTTTAAAGATAATCAATTAAGTGGCGAGTGGAATTGGTATTATCCGAACGGGCAATTGAAAAGAAAAGAATTTTATAACCGCCAAGAGCTCTTAGAGGGTACTGTATATGAATATGATTCATTAGGGAATGAATTGACACAGGGAGACTATTATAATGGCGTGCGTGAAGGCTCATGGTTTTATCATGTTGGAGATTTTAAAGAAGTTGGCAGTTATTCTATGGGATTGGAAGATGGGATATGGAAACATTATTATAAAAGTGGTAAATTGGCTTTTATCGGTGAGTATAGTGATGGAGAAGCAAAAGGTAAACATGTTTATTATCATTTAAACGGTTTAATAAAAAAAGAAGGCAAGTATTTTGGGGGTGAGAAACATGGGAATTGGCATGAATACAACGAGAGGGGAGAACTCATTCAAGTGATAGAATATAAAAGAGGTGAGATTAATAGAATAGATGGGTTTAAGGTAGAACCTATTATTGAAACAGATGAATGAAATTTAGCACGAAAAATAGTAACGATCAAACGAAGGAATTAAACTATTCGATCATTCAACTCTATCGATCTAGTTTTGTTTATATAGTTCCTTTTATTCTTATCGCCATTTGTGTTGAATCATTTTTTATGCATCACTATGAAAATACGGTCCTATTATTGGTCTTATTAACTTCATTTTTATTTTTCATGATTTTTGGAGCTAATAAAACTGTTCGCCAACATCAGGTCTGTTTTCATCAAACTTTTGTATTGCTAGCATTGAGTGTTAGCATTTATTGGTTTATACAGTGGCCATCTTTAAAAGAACTGATCTACTTATTATTTATTGGAATGATTTGTAGTTATTTATGGTTAGAATTTAAGACAACATTGTCTTATTTTATTGCTTTCCATATCTTTTTATTCTTTTTAAGTCAGCACTATTCCGTATTAAAATTAGAGTATGTTGCGTATGTTGCTTGTTTTTCATTTGGATCATTATTAGTAAGTCAATGGCTGAATAAATTAATCGATAATAGTCAATCCTCACAATTGTCAGAGCGGAAGTATCGCAACTTATTTGAAAAAGGAAGCAATGCTATTTTACTCTTAAAAAAAGAAGGGGATAATTTTATTATTTTGGATGCAAATGCAGTTTGTTCCGATATATTTGGTTACAAAGATTATTTGATCATTGATAAGAAATTTAATAATTTATCTGCTGATTCTGAAGAAAT
>JALQVX010000001.1 GCA_023263555.1 Crocinitomix sp. | reverse complement strand
GATATTTCTTGGTTCTCACTCATGAAAAAAGTTTCTTCCGTGTTGGTGAGAAGTGTTAGGCGATTGTTGAGATCGGGACGTAAACGCCTATAGATAAATTCATCTTGACCGTTGCATTTTAATTGTGTATGTATCGTATTTTCTTGATCGTAGACATATAATATTAAACTTTCGTTACAACCTGGAAATGCAATTGAATAATTGGAAGAAAATGGAATATTTTCAAATGAAAAATTACCATTTGGATCTGTAGTGGTTGAAGAAATGAGTTGTTTATTTTGATCCACTAAATTCACGGGTTGGTTGATTAAGTACTTCGTTGTATTATTTTCCAGAACGATTTTTCCAGATAAAACTGCGCTGTCAAGGTCATAGTTTTTCATGTTTTCAGGCAAGAAACTCACAATTCCATTCTGATCATAAAACAATTTTTTGTATTTGAATGCACCTGCTTGATTGAGTATAAAGCTTGCTTGAGTTTCTCCATCTTCATTGTAAAATTCTAATGACATTCCGTCTTCTGCGCCTCCCGCCAAGCGAACAGAGAAGTTGCTGTCAATTTGCACATTATCAAATAAGAAAAAGCCATTCGAGTCGGTTTTCTCCTCGTATACAAATTCTCCATCCTCATTGAAAAGCTGAACAGTTAAATTAGCAGCATTTGCTGATAAAGAGCGAAAAGTAAATGTTCCTGCGAGTTGATTCTTGACCGTGACTTTTCGATCTAATGTAAAGTAATATATATCGTCATTCCCCGAACGGTTGGATGAAAAATATCCAGCCGATAGATCTGGTAAAATTGTTACACCAAAATCATCATAAGGTGAATTAAGTCCATCTAACATAATTGGATATGTCGCGGGTTCAGGGGCACTATAGTAAATATCTAATTGTCCTTGACCATTCGATCGATCGCTTGAAAAAAAGATGTTTCCGCTTAAAGCATAAGGAAATTGTTCATTGGCATCACTGTTCACCATCTCTAGGTTAATAGGGGCAGACCAAGAATCGTTTATGAGTTGCACATAGTAAATATCATTTTTACCTTTTCCTCCTGGTCGATCAGAAACAAAATAAAGACGCTTTGATACAGCATCATAAGAAGGGTGTGCGAATGAGTTTTCCAAATCGCAAAAAGGCAACCGTTTAATTTTCGTCCATGAATTGGCTGTTTTAACTGCACTAAATAATTGCGGTTTATACACGCGTTCTCCTTTATTATTTAGTTGAACAACACGTGTAAAAAAGAGCGTATCCCCTGTTTTTGTGAAGCTTATTGGTCCTGTATGACTGCCTGTATTCAGTTTGTTTGACAATAACTTAATATCACGAATTGCTGCAACACCATCTTCGTCATTTCTGATTGTTCCATAGAAGATATTTGAATAGCCTAATTTTTCCCAATTATTTTCGCCAACATTATGCTTGTTGTATTGTCTGTTTGAAGTGAAGTAGAGCTCTTTACCTAATATTATTGGAGAAAATTCATCTGTTTTTTCATTAATACCTTTAATCGTTTGTAGTTTAGCTACAAGCTTAACCTCTTGTATCTCATAAGATTGTCCAAATGAGATTACACTAAAAAATAGGTATGTTAGAATAAATAAACCTCTCATATTATAAATGCCGTGGTGATATGATTGTTGATTTCGTAACGTTAAAATCAAAACCAATCAGAAATTCGTGCGAGCCGTGCGTATAGTTTTTCAATTTAGTCAAACTCATATCATACGAATATCCGATTCTAAGATAGTCTGTAACATTGACATCTACAAGAAAATTTAAACTAGATATATTTCTTAGCCCAATTCCCACCCAAAATAATTCGTTATACATGACATGTGCGTTAAGATCAATATTGAACGTATTGGGGCCTGCATATTTTAAAAGCATTGCCGGTTTAAAAAGTAATTTTGAGTTCACCTGTAAAACATATCCTGTAGCGAAAAAGAAGTGACGCCTCAAAAAATAATTTTGATTATCAAGGACGTCATCATAATTGAAACGGTGTTTCGTAATATGGTTAACTGATAGTCCTGCAAAAAATTGCTCTGTATAATAGTAAAGTCCGAAATCAAATGTTGGAACAATTGCACTCACCTTCTGTTGAATATCGAGTGCGTCATTCTCTTCCCTAAACCTGAGTTTGGCGTGATCTAAAATACTATTGTATAGACCACCACGAAGACCAAAATTTAACGTTCCATTTTCTAATTTTAGTTGGTAAGCGCCAGTGGCATTTAAAAGAATATTATTCGTCGGACCAATCTTATCATGCGATAGTTGTGCACCCCATGCAATATTTTTGGCATTCATGGGCACATGTCCACTGGCGGTTTGAGTGGTAGGCGCGCCATCTACACCCGTCCATTGACTGCGATTCACAATCACTATATTCACTGCGTCTCTCGAACCGGCATAAGCAGGATTAATAGCAAATGGGTTAAATAGGTATTGACTATAAATTGCATCCTGCTGCGCGTGCGAAGAAATAGAAAGGAATAGCGATATGTAAACTAAAAGTCTCATCTTTTAACGAACAAGTTGGACCCATCCGGCTTGATTATAGGCGGGTACTTCTGTAATAACGACATAAAAATAGGTTCCTGGCATAAGTGCTCTTCCTTTTCCATCTGTGCCATCCCAATAGGCATTGATATTGTCATAATTTTCTATGGCTAGCAATTGATCGCCCCAGCGAGTATAGATGTAAACAGTGTTGGGTAGATGATTGATCAAATTTTCGATATACCACATATCATTTTTGCCATCACCATTGGGAGAAAAAGCAGTATATAATTCAATGTCACATTCATTTTGTGGATTGAAAATAACTTGAACCGTATCAAACACGTTGCAATTGTCAATGTTCGTAATTCGCACGGCGTAAGATTCTTCATTCAAACTAAAGGCTACAGGATTTTGTATGGTATAATCTCCTAAAGGAACTTCGGTTGACCAAAGATACGTCTCGCCGCCAAAGGCTTCAAGCTGTGCTGGTGATCCTAAACAAATAGAGAGGTCTTGTCCCGCTCTCATTCCGCTGGTGTCTGAAAGGAAAAGCGTGTAGGATTCGAAATCACCTAGACATCCTTCATCACTCTTCGCTTGTGCATAAAATGTGTTGTTGCCAGTTGTTAATACTGTTGGTAAAAAATTGAAGGTAGAATCGAGTATGATTATTCCTTCGCTATCTTCATACCAGTATACTTTAAAGGCATCAGTTTCTTCAGCAACATGGATACTCTCTAGTATGTCTTCAGGGCAATATAAATCTTTATCTGACTCAAGCAATACAATAACGGGTGTTGGAAAAAGAGTCACTGAAAGCGTTAAGGTGTCAGCACATGCATCAGCGTCACCGTCAATAATGTACCTGACGCCATAGGTATTTCCTGCGCTATTGCTTATAAGACCTGAACTTGGGTCGATTGTAGCACCATCTCCTGGAGAAGGAAAGAAATCGAATGTTCCACCTGGCTCACCTGTAATGTCGGCAAGCACGTTTAAGTTTGCACAGTGATCTTCCAATATAAAACCAGGGTCATACGATAAACGTGCAAAGATGAGGTTCGTATCGGTTTCTGTGCAGAAGCCGTCCGATACACTGTATTGAATGGCGTAGTTTGTTCCCGCTATAGCGTCTGAAATAATACCCGTAACAGGATCAATCGAGGCCCCATCTCCTAAGTCTGGTGCAAAACTAAAAGACCCGCCTGCAGTTGCAGGTTCAATCAAATTACTCTCTAATTCTGCACAAAAATCTGTTGTGGTAAAACTCTCGTCAATTGATATGACGGATAATGTTTCAATGGAGGATTCACTGCATAACCCCGAAGGATCAAAAACAATATATTCAACTGAATAAGTCGCACCCTCGACACTGTTTGATATTACGCCTGTACTCGCATTTATCATAGCACCGTCTCCAGGGTCTCCGGGTGAAAAGCTATAAGTTCCTCCAATTTCGGATGGCACGGGTGGAGCACTAGGTATAGAAGGGCAAATAGCTGGAAAAACAAATGATTCATCTACACCAATTGCAATGACGATCATTGAATCTTCTTCGGTACATGAACCCACTGTCATTGTATATTCTACACTATATTCAGCCCCTTCAGTCGCCATTGTTATTGTACCATCCAGTGGATCAATCATTGCTCCATCCAATGGGTAAGGTATTGCAAAACTCCATTCTCCACCTCCCATCACTGGAATACCAGGAGCGGAACCAGTTTCCCAACAGAAGTCATCAAAATCAAATTCCTCAGGTACATTTATAACATGGACAATATGTGTGTCGGCATTTTCACAACCATCTATAAGTAGCGTATATATCACTGAATAACTGCTATCTTCTTGCGGTCCACTTATGGCCCCTGATGTCTCGTTAATAGATTCACCGAAGCCGCCAGGAAATTCTAGCGAATAAATTCCTCCATCTACTTCTGAAAGCGGCTCAGGACTTAAGTCTGTTGGGCAGAAGTCCTCAAATGTAAAACTGGCATTAGGTTGGTTGACTGTAAATGTAGCTTCGGCACTGTCAGCACATGTTCCGACAAACGAAATTCGACGCACGGTATAGGTTGTATTGGCGGATCCAAAAGTAACGTCACCGGCATAGCCATCTATCAGAACAGGATCAAGGAGAGCTGGATCAATTGCAAAAAAGAAAGTATCAATTAAAGCGGCATCTTCTAGAATAGGAACGGCTGTTTCACCAAAACAAATATCCTCAATCACGAAATTTTCGTTGATTTCGATAGCTTGAACAAGGACAGTGTCTGCTTGCCAACAGGATCCTGTTGAAGCACTATCCACCACGGTATAAGTCGTACCCTCAATCGGATTGTAAATGATTCCTGTCGTCGGATTTATAGTTGCTCCATCTGCAGGTCCAAGTAAGATGTAATTTGCAATGGCAGGATCTACAGCAACCGGTCCAGTTCCGGACGAATCGGCAATAACACAAAAATCGGCAAATGTGAATTCTTGTGGTACTGTTAAAACGGTGACTTCAACGGTGTCTCGGTCAGAACAGGTTCCAACTTCATATATAATTGAATAGGTTGTTCCTTCTACACCTCCAATCAATACACCGGTTGAAGCATCTATAACAGCTGGATCATCATCAATTTCAAAATAGAAAGATCCGCCTGGTGTTGCAATATCGAATGGAGCTCCAATTCCTCCAGGGCAAAAATCTGAATAGGAAAAACTCTCGTCAGTTGAAATTACGTTTACGGCTAATGTAAATTCTTTTAGGCAAGTCCCAACGGTATATTTCACATTATAGGTGGCTCCCTCAACTCCTCCTGTTATTGCACCCGTTGTTGTGTTTATTGTCGCTCCGTCTCCGGGTGGTGAGGCAAATCCAAATGAACCTCCTGGAGTCACTGGAATGGCTGGTGGACTGGTAACAATTGGACAAAAATCAGCCATTGTGAAAGTGGCATCAGTTGCAATTACGTTGACATCCACAAATCCAGTATCCGAGCAGGTTCCATCCGTGGCTATATACTGCACCGTATAGGTCGTGCCCTCAATTCCTCCTGTCAATATGCCATCATCAGGTATTATGTCTGCGCCATCTATTGGAATTGGATTCAAGGAAAATACTCCACCTGGTAGGGCAGGAACAGCAATTCCGTCCGATCCGGGGCAAAAATCATCCATTACAAACGTTTCATCAATATTGATTACAGTGAACATGGTCGTATCTTCCAAATCGCAACCATCTGCAAATCCATAGATGATGGAATAAGAGGATCCTTCAACACCATTGCTTAATGCTCCTGTCGTAGGGTCTAGCATTGAGCCGTCTCCCGGATCTCCCCCCTCGTAGGAATAAATGCCGCCTGCGTCACCAACAAGCGTAGGAGTGGCGATAGAACCAAAACAAATATCTGAATAACTAATCACGCCTTCGGTTCCTCCTGACACAACCACATTCGTTCCAAATTCAGACGTTGAATTATTGCTCTCGCTTGTAACAGTAGCGGATATACTTGTTCCAATAGTAAGTAGAGATCCTGTATTATACGTAAATGTTTGAGGGTTGGATGAGGTGGTTACGGTTTGAAATCCAAGAAGTGTTTCTCCTTCACCATTCAAAGGGTCGGGGCTGGTATTGGTAAAAAACTCAACGCGATAATTAAATCCTATTGGAACACTGAGATCATAAGTTATTATTGTTTCGGATAAATCACAGTTTAAAGCACTTGCAATCTCAGGATAATCAAGTCCATGATTATCTTCCGTAGAGTTGATTAAACCGTCATTCGGAACGATACTATTATTCAAACCTAAATCTATTCCTTGATTTGTATTCAGGTAAATAGAATTACCAAGGATCCGGTTTCGAAGGGCTGATGTCGTAGTATATTTTAGACCAATTCCAATTGCGTTGTGGGCGATACGATTTGAACTACTTTGGTCATATCCACCAATTAATGCATCATCTGCACCACTCAATAGTATACCACATACTGAGTTTCCTACCGCAGTAGTCCCGTCCCAAGCGACACCAATATTATTGTTTTGTACAATGGCGAAATCGGCAGCCGGAAGCAACATAATGCCAATTTCATGATCACCTATAATGTTTTTTTCGTTTTTTAAGGTTCCCCCTATTGTTAAATAATCCTGATTTGCATAAATACCGTAAACAGTTTGATCAATTGTTCCGAGCGTGGATTGGCCTGTCGGATCTAAACCAATGATATTGCCAGTAATCTTAACATACAATCCGTCGGACATATAAATATTTGCGTTTTCTGAGCCTCCACTTTGTCCGTTTCCGCTAATAACATTTCGCTGATAGTGTTCCCATCCTCCAACAATGGTATTGTCGTTCCTTATTCTTATACCCGAATCATTGCATCCATTTGCTGCGCCACCATCATCTATCCCTATTTCACACCCAAAAATTTCAATGTCGCCTGCATATAATTGTATTCCGTACTCAGCAAAGTTTTGGATGGAAATCCCTTTTACTTTAGATCCATTTGTACCAGAATTGAACTTAATTCCATCATCAATTGAACCAGTATTTACGAGCTGAATAGGTAATTCCGCAGGAGTTAGTCCGGTAAATCCTGTTTCATGTGGGCCAGGAATGGCACTTCCTGGTTGGGTAAAACCGTCAATGATATATGCCTTGCTTGCTGCCGCTTCTTCAGATAAAGGATTTATTGTAGAAGGAGAAGGAATGTCAAATTCGATAAAATGAATGTCATCTTTTCGCTGTGCAACATCCAATGTCCATAAATAAGAGTTAGCCACTGCTTTGTCTCCTGAAGAATTAGTGACTCGTAAATGGGTGTATTCTGCAGCGCCAGCATCTGGATATGCATTAGTTGCACTCGGTCCTTTTAATGTGCGTGGTGCATTACGACAGTCTACCTCTGGCGTCCGAATGGATGAGGGTTGAACGTTAATTAAATCACTGGTGCTATTGACAATTGGCCAATATTTTAAGCCGAAACCATCTTCTAATACCGTTGCTCTAAGACCTAAATTTAAGGAGATATCAAACACATCACCCGTAATGGCTGGACCAAAATCAATGGGCTCTCCCACATAATTTAATTTTACACAGTTACCTCCATAATTCGTAACAATACCTAATAAAATCAGCTGTCTCAACGTTCCGTTAGCACCAATCGCATTGTTTTCTGCATAAAAGGCTGTTCCTCCTGTTCCTCGAATAAGGCTTGGAGCATTTTCGCTATTATTGTAGACATAAGTGCATTGGTAGGAGTAGACCTCCGCATTTCCCCCGAGGGACAAGGCTGCCGCTTTATCTGTGGCGTAATTTTCTGAAAATGTTGAATTTACGAGTTCAATAGTCGATATGCCAATGGCCGAAATAGCGCCTCCATTTAGAGCTGTATTGCCAATAAATGAACATTGGATGAAAGCGGCATTCGCATCTAGACTTTTTATTGCTCCACCGTCGTCACCAATTAGACTACCATTTTCAAATAAGCATGATTTAAAAGCAATTACATCTGCACAATCGGTTAAACTCACGTGGCGAGTAGTACCGTAACTTTCTCTGAAACTAAGGCCTTGAATGAGAAGACGTGAACAATTATCAATATTGAATAAACTTCCTGACCAACCTGAGCTTGGACTTATCGTATTGTGTTTCGGGTAAGGTCCTATAATTGATAGATCATTGAGTCCAGCAATGTCTATTTGACTATTCAACGTGATCGTACCTTTTGCGTTGATAAGGATCGTGTCGAAGTCTGATGCAGAAGCTATAGCATCACGCAACGAACCAACTCCTGCATCCAACGTGTTTTCAACGCTTATGATATTGGCATGCACATTTGTTGCCCCCACCATAAGAAACAGAAGCGTGGATGTAAATTTTAATTTACACAGGGAGCTAATGATAAGATTTTTAATCACTCTTTATTTAAAACGTTGTTGACTAAACACAAAGATAACGAAGCTATTGTTTGTTTATCTCTTTAGTGTTTAAACGTAGTTTTTTATATAAGGTTCTAAAATTACGTTAAAAGTTAGTTTTAGGCAAGATAAAAATCATCTCAAACGAGTTAGATGAGCAATTTATCCATCTTCTGTGCTCATTTCTTGACTTATTTAAAAAAAATTCAAAATTGAGATAGGGGTAGAAAAGGTAAAAGGTGTCCCATAGAAAACATCTAAAAAATAAAGCATGAAAACAAAACAAATTTCAACCCTATTAATTGGCTTAACAATAATGACATTCAGTTGTAAAAAAGGAGGTCTATTTTGCCATAATGGTAATGGAGAAATTACCACTGAAACGCGAGTTTTAAGTGATTTTGATGAAATAGAGTTGGGCATGGCTGGAACTTTATACGTGACGCAAGGAACTGATTATAATGTTCAGGTAGAAGCAAGTACTAATTTAATGGACATTATTGAAACAAAAGTGAAAAATGATAGACTAATTATTGAGGTCAAAAACAATAAGTGTTTAAAAAGTGATGAAGAAATCCAATTTTTTGTCACCTTGCCTACAGTTAAGAGTCTAGCAATTAGCGGAAGCGGTAAAATTGTGACTCAAAATTTAATTTCGACCGATCAGGTCGCTTTTACCATCAGTGGCAGTGGAGATATTGTGGTTGATAGTTTACTCGCTACAAAAGTATCGTCTACAATTTCAGGAAGTGGAGATCTTTATTTAACGGGAATGGACACAGTGAATACGCATATTGCTACGATTAGTGGTTCGGGTAAAATTTCAACCCTGGACATAGTTGCTAATGATTCAGATGTAAATATTTCAGGGTCAGGTGAATGTTTAGTAAACGTGATTAACCGTTTAGAGGTAATTATTTCTGGTAGTGGCAACGTAAGATACAAGGGTACTCCCTCAATTACTACCAATATTTCAGGGTCAGGTAATATCTATCCCTACTAGTCTTTGGATAGGTGGAAATATTGGAATGAGTTTTATGTTCTAATCGGATGTATTGTTTTAAGGCGATCACAAAAAAAATCCCTTCGCTCAGCATTGAGGAAGGGATTTTTAATAGCTTTTAGTGAAAAATTACTTCTTCGCAGTAATTTCAAATTCGAAACTTGCGTCTGCCCACGCGAACATAATTCCTTTATCTGTTACTGTATACGTTAATGACTCAAGACTATCATCACTGTACATAGGTTTTACTTCAAAACGCAATACGTCTTTTTCTGGCTTGTGATCATAAGCACCCCAAACACCATGAATTTCTTTACTCCATTCTTCGTTCAGAATCACGGTCCATGTTTCTCCTTCTTTCGGTATCATGAATAAAGCATATGTTCCCGCCATAACCGGTTTGCCATTGATGATTACATCAGATCCAAATGTTACTGCAGTTGCATCATTTGCTCCAGCACGCCAAATTTTGTCGAAAGGAACAAGTTCTCCCCAAATCTTTCGTTCTTTCATGAACGGTGAACCATAATCAATATCAACTTGAACGCCATTGGCAACACCAGATGATTGTTGACGTGGACTTTTAGGAGGAGCAGGAACTTCTTCAATAAGCGAGTCAATTTCTTCCGTAATTTGAAGTGTAGAATCTACACCAGTTTCATTTTCAGTGTCTTCGCCACCTCCACAAGAAAATAGGAAGGCGGGAGCAATCAATAAATAGGCTAATCTTTTCATAATAAATTAATTTTGAACAAAGATAAGTGATTCTAATCAAAGTCATTCCTTTTTTACAAAACAATCCCTTTCGGCTAGAATGATCTTAAGATGAATGGGTTCCCACTGTATTGCTCAAATTTAGCATGGTCATTCCATTTTGGATTCAGTGCAATTCCTACTTCAATTCGATTCTCCATGATTTTAAAACTTTCGTTCGTTGTGGAGGAATAAAGATGAGGTGATTTAACACGAATAAAAAGGTCGACATTTCCATTACAGAGATAGGTCAAACCCACATAAAAAGGGAGGTTCCAATTTCGTGAGCGAAAGGTGTATTCGACACCTCCCTCTACGTTCAAAAAAAGGTAAGGCAAACGTTGACCCAAGGAAGATTTATACTTTAAGATGACTTGTGTGCTGTTTGATGGCGTACACATTTTATTTTGTCCTATTAGATGATCAAAATAAAGTCCTCCTGCCAAGGCCCAATGATAATGCCAATTGTAATTTAAACGGATCCCAAAACCACTTGTGAGCTCCTGATGCCAAGATTTATCATCTAATTCGCATTTGTGATGATGCAAGGCGGTAATGGTGGCTCCAGCTTCCCATTGATAACGTGGTATTTGCCATTGTGCGATTGTAACGGAAGGCACTAAAATAGAAAGGCAAACGAGAATTTTCAACATATCCAATTTTACTGTTTATGTTGAAAGTTTTAAGAAGTAACTTCCCCATTATTGAATGATGGCATTCGCTTTTATATCTTTCACGAGCAAAAGTTTTGCCTCTTTTTCATTGTTGATTGCAATGATTCTGCCTTCGCCAGCTTGCGCGATTTCGTGCATAAAAATTTTACTCCAATTATAGCCGTTGAGTGTGACCACTGAAGTTCTTGTGTATGCAGCATTCTTTTTCACCAATTCCACCATATCTTCGTGTTTCATATATGCACCCAAAGCTCCATCTGTAGCGAGTAAAACTTGATTGTTTTTTTCAGCGTTATAGTTGGCTTGCATGAGTTTATAGGCTAGCTTTAAACCTTTGCCACCATTGGTCATGCCACCTGCTTTGATTGCATTTATCCGGGTAATTACCAGTTTGCGATTACCTTCATCTAAAAAGGTCGGCTCAATTAAGAGCTGCGTATCCTCGCTAAAGGTAATAATGCTCAAATTATCTGTTGGGCGCAATAAATTTACCAATTGTGTAATGGCTGTTTTCAACAGTGCAATTCGATTGTGATCGATCATGGAAATGGAAACATCCAGCAAAAAAACAATATTGTTTGGTTTATAATTTCCAGCTGAAAACGGGGCTAATAAAGTGATCGCTTCATCTTCAGGTAAATCCTCTATGTCTTCTTCTGTTTTGATAGGATTGGCAGCTTCATAGTCATGGAAAAAATCGGCTTCACTTTTATCATCAGGTGATCCTTTGGTCATATATACCGTCCGGGTTGTATCATCACAACCCAAGGAAAAAACGATATTTTCAGGACGATATCCGTAGGCATAAATACTTGCTTTATAACGGTTGTTTAATTCATGTGAAACACGTCCATCATTTCCCGTATTCAACGATTTATACCGAGGCGAAACAGCTGAAAAACTAACACTTGCACTATTAATCGGTCGCCCCGATTCTTTGTCTAAAATGAGCAGAGTGATCGGAAATTTTTTCAAAGGTTCTTCACCTTGCCCTGCTTTTTCTTCAAGAGGTTCAAGTCGCTTGTTGTCATTGAATTTGGTGGTTAAGACTGTGGCATACAGGTCGATTTGTAGTGTGTCTACTAAATTGTAAAATTTTAATGAAATGGTTTTGTGAAATACACCTGTTTTTGATGGAAAAATTTTCACCCTATAAATCAAGGTATCATTGGGTTTAAGGGTGATGGGACTATATTGTGTATTGACTTCCATGTCGAAGTAAAAGCCAGACATGATCACTGAAAACTGATAATGGTTGACAATCGTAAAATCTACTGTACGCTCACTATTGGCATTCACGGATCCAAAATCATGGGACGCTTTGTTTAATTCGAGCTGGGCCAATACGGTTGTGGTAAAAGACAATAGGAAAATAAGTATTACGCTTGATAGGCGATTAGAAGTCTTCATCATTTATTCAATTTTAAACCGATCTAAAATAGTTAATTTTTCTATTAATAGAAGTTTATTTTATGTAAGGTAATGGAGTAAGTTATACATTACCAATGACTTGAATATTTTCTAGCGTAGGAGAAACACTTCCGCCTTTTGGCTCACGTGTAATCGCAAAGGCATCTGCATTTTTTGTCGTATTCATTTCCAGTAATCCTAAAGATGTCGCATTTAATTCGAAATCAAAAACACCCATATCCAGAGGAACACCGTCAACAAGTACCCAAAGTTGGTAGAACTCATCTGCCTGTGTGGCAGGTAAGTTTTTAACATCTAAAATGACTTTTTCTGTGGTATTATTCCAAAATACAGTTGCTAAATTATCTGTATAATCTGCTGTTCCTGTTAGATTTATTTTTCGCGTATTTTCATCTCGCATAAAATTCATTTGATCGGAGTACTGTGCAAGTTGATCATTGATCAGACCATTTTCTTCATGCAATGAATTCAGGTCCGTTTTTAATGCATTAAGCGAATCATTTGTTACCGTAAATGCTGCTTCTGTTTCATTCAAATCAGTTTTTACAAGATATGCATAAGACCCCATTCCGATAAGAATCAAAATACTTGCCGCGGCATACCACTTTGATAATGATTTAGAAGGTGCAGCTGTAGAAATCGGAATAACTTTTGTTTCCTCTTTCTTATGGG
>JALQVX010000287.1 GCA_023263555.1 Crocinitomix sp. | reverse complement strand
GATGAAAGTGCATATTTATTAGGTTACACAAAATTAAAAACATTTTTAAATATTCATGTTCCTTATCTTAAAAATTCTGCAAACCTCCTGTTGCTCCGGCAGCATCCCCGAACTTATGTGCGACGATAAACTCTCGCGATCGCTTCGGTAACAATTCTACCGAGTGATTTGACATTACTCGGGTATTCGAAAACGATTCTTTCACGAGATCGTCTTGCGCTTGGCCACTATATGAACCAGTCGCTAAAATAAATAAGAGTCCAAAAATTCGTTTCATTCGTGAAGGTGTTTCGATTATTAGTTAAATTGTTTAATGGAGGGATTTAGTGACCGCTTCCGACTTTAATATACTCTAAAAGATCGAGCATTTGTTTTTCGCTCAACTTTTCAAAGCTATACATGGGCATATACTGCTTTCGACCACTCATGGCATATGTTCCATAACGAGTAATATGCGTCACAGCATAGTTGTTGTAGGCATTACGTTTACGATATAAAAAACTTAAAGAGAGTTCACTATCTGTGAGCGTGAAGTTCGTTATTCCGGTTTCGGGATCATGACAATGCAGACATCCAAAATTAAATATATACTTCCCATTGTCTGCACTCGCTACATAACCGGGAACATTTGGAGGGGCATTTGTTCCGAAATGAGCACGATTTGTCTCATTGTATTTGGACTTAATCAGTTTAATTGCTTCCAATTTATTATTAACGATCAAATTCCCCAATTTATCCAATTCATTCTGCTCAAATTTCAAGTCAGAAATTTTCAATTCAAGTGATTTATAGTAATGTAAAATTGTTCTAATTTCCCATGGTTCCATTGCTCTTCCTTGCGCACATTGCGTTGCACATAATTGAATTGCATTCGCTAAGGTATCGCGTGTCGGTTTAACAAGGTCTCCATACTTTTTGTAATAATCATCATTATACCAATGACGTTTATTATACATACTGTAGAAAGTTGATGCTGGTAAAAATGGAATTTCGTTCTTCTTGCTGTATTCTAAAACCGCCTCTGGTGATTCATCTGCTGGATCCGCAGATTCGAGCTGCAAATTATGGCAATCTGTACAAACAAAATATTTAGAAACGCGCTTATTCGATCCGTCTAGCAGGTTCCCAAATTTAACAATTTCTTCACCCATACGGGCCGAATCTGCATCAAATTTAGCGATATAGTGGATCGGTTTTTTATCTCCCACAGACAACAAAGCCTCTTCTACCGTTTTGGGAAGTTGACTAGTGGCATCCGATTGGTAAGGTGCCAAACGATTCTCTTTATGAACAAAGGCTACAGTGAATGCGACGATCAAAAAAAATACTGTAAATTGCAAACTATTTTTCACCATACTATTTTAAATTGACGAAATTTAGCCAAAAATTATCAGATTATCAATGTCCGACCTATTAAATACTCCTATAGAATATTTAAAAGGTGTTGGTCCTAAGCGCGGTTCGGTTCTTCGAAGCGAACTTTCGATCTTCACATTTGGAGATTTACTCTACTATTTCCCATTCCGTTACATTGATCGAAGTGAATTCCAACTTATCTCACAAATACCTAGTTATGAAGGAGCTGTGCAATTAAAAGGACAAATTACATCTCTTAGAGAAGTTGGAAATGGCAGAGGAAAAAGGTTAGAAGCCAGTTTTCGAGACGAATCGGGAAGCATCAATTTGGTGTGGTTCAAAGGCATTAAATGGATTAAGTCTAAATTAGCACCAGGCACTAATTTGATCGTTTGGGGCAAAGCAAAGCTCTATGGTGCCACGCAAACGATTTCTCATCCCGAACTCGAGTTTATCAGTCCTGACAAACCTCTTGAGCAAGGACTTCAACCTGTGTATCACAGCTCTGAAAAATTGCAAAGCGCAGGTTTCAATACACGGGGGATTGAACGCATAGTGAAAGAATTACTTCCCGCCATAAAAAATCAAGTTACCGAGGATTTACCGCCATGGATATTGGGCGATTTAGCGTTGATGGACAAGGAAAAAGCCTTGATCAATATTCATAAACCACCTACATTGAATGCTGCAAAAAAGGCACAATTTAGATTAAAATTTCAAGAGCTATTTTATTTACAACTTGAATTACTGATTCGCAAGCAAATCACACAACGTAAGATAAAAGGATTTCAATTTACACAAGTCGGCGCACCGTTCACTGAATTTTATGAAAATTATATCCCTTTTGAATTAACAAACGCACAAAAAAGAGTCATCAAAGAAATTCGCAAAGATTTGAGCTCGGGTATTCATATGAATCGTTTGTTACAAGGAGACGTTGGAAGTGGAAAAACACTTGTGGCCTTGGTTGTGATGCTGATTGCAATTGGAAATGGATATCAAACCTGCATTATGGCGCCGACCGCTATATTGGCCACGCAACATTTCATTTCCATGCAAGAAATGTTGGCACAAATGGACATTTCGGTTGAACTATTAATTGGCGCGACAAAAAAAGCTGCTCGAAAAAAGATTCACGACAGACTTGAACAGGGCGAGATTGACATTTTAGTTGGAACACATGCCTTACTAGAGGATGTTGTCGTGTATAAAAACTTGGGACTTGCGATCATAGACGAGCAGCACCGATTTGGAGTGGCACAACGTTCTAAACTTTGGAAAAAAAATCTACTCCCCCCCCATCAGTTAGTGATGACGGCAACCCCTATTCCACGTACACTCGCCTTAACCTTTTATGGAGATTTAGATGTTTCGGTCATAGATGAACTTCCTCCAGGTAGAAAAGAAATTCAGACTTCACATAGATATGAGTCGGCGCGTTTAAAAATTTTTCAGTTCATTGAGGATGAAATAGCAAAGGGCAGGCAAATCTATATAGTCTATCCATTAATTGAAGAATCCGAGACATTGGATTATCAAAATTTGATGGCAGGCTATGAAGCGATTACCAGACGTTTTCCATTACCAAAATTCAAGGTAAGTATTGTACATGGTAAAATGACGCCTGAAGATAAAGATTTTGAAATGCAACGATTTGTTTCCGGAGAAACCCAGATCATGGTTGCAACAACGGTGATTGAGGTTGGCGTAAATGTGCCAAATGCAAGCGTGATGATTATTGAAAGTGCGGAAAAATTTGGATTATCACAATTGCATCAACTTCGTGGAAGAGTTGGTAGAGGTGCCGAACAATCGTATTGTATCCTCATGAGTGGCTACAAATTGGGAGAAAACGCAAAAAAAAGATTAGAAACCATGTGTGAAACAAATGACGGTTTCAAAATTTCTGAGGTTGATCTACGTCTAAGAGGACCGGGCGACATTATGGGTACACAGCAAAGCGGAATTCTTAATTTAAAAATTGCCGACTTGGGACAAGATGGACAAATAGTTCAGGTTTCGCGGCAAAAGGCACTAGAATTGCTAGACAAAGATCCTCAATTTGAAGAAAAAGAGCACCACTATTTAGCTAAAAAATTGAGGATGTTATTGCAATCAAAACCAAATTGGAGTCGGATTAGTTAAATCGCATGGCCCTCGACTAGATTTACTTATATTTGATAAAATTACGACCATGAAAAATTTGATCCTACTCCTTTATATCACTTTCTCATTTGCAGGACTGAGCCAATTATCAGGCGACATAGTAACTGATCAACGAAAAATAACAAGTCCAATCTCCTATCAACTTCCGATAACAGCAGTGGGGAAAATTGTTTTTGATATCTCCGTTAATACAGAAGGGAAAGTGACCTCATGCGTTTACAATAAAACAGAATCAACCATCCGATCGACCCGTTATATTTATGAAGCAAAGAATCTTATTTTATTACGTTTAAGATTTGAAACTGGAAATGGGTTTCCAACTCATCATCAAGGCAGAATTATAATTACACCTATAACAGAAACAGGTCGTTAATCATTATCGGAATCGTCGTCAAAATAAATTTTGACTTCGGCGGTATCTTTCAAAAAATCAATTTTACCAACCACAGCCCTGTTGATTTTTAGACCTGTTCTATTTTCCAAATCAGAAATTAGCAATTCATAATTTTGAGGCTTAATATTCTCAATTTTTTCGTAAACGATCGTTTTATCTGCCTCATTGCTTTGCAACCACCAATTTTCCATGACATAGATGATAAACCAAACAATACCATTGATAAAAAACACCTCAGCATAACTTAATTTATTCGAGAGCGCATTGATAACAGACAAACCAATAACTAGAAACAGATAGGTCATTTCACGAATACGCATTGGATTTGTGCGATAACGAATAATTCCAAAAATTGCGAACAACCCTAGGCCCATACCGACCTCCATCTCAAACTTTTTCAATGCAAAACAGATTAAAAAGGAGATGATTGAAATCATGTAAAATGTGAAGAGGTAGCTTTTTCTCGGTGTTTTAGTATAATAGACATACCGAATAATTGCCGTCAGAAAGAACATGTTAATCAAAAAGCGAACGATCAATTTCCATAGATCATCATTCATTAATTCCATTCCAAAATAAGAGGTTGATTCATTCATATTATAACAATTTGTCTATTAAAAGTAGTTTTTCTTTAAAATTATTGTATTTCAAATCTGGATACAAAGCAACTGCGCCTACGCAATATTTGCTCAATCCGCTCGGTCTTATCCCATTCTTTTTCATGAGCGAATAAAAGAGCGTATCGCGACTTGCACGCTCTTGTTTAAGCTCTGCTATAACGAGGTGTTCGTAATCAAACTTTTCCCCATTCCAATCAAAAGATAAACCTAAATCGAAGGTTAATCGTTCTTTACCTTCAACATTTACCAAACTGATACGTTGAAAATTATTCCAAAGTTTCGCTTCCAATTCAACGGGCGCCCCAATCACTTGCTGCGCATAATTTTTAGTGCGTTCTGTCAACCGCTCTTCAAAACCTTCAACTGAAATTCTACTTTTCAGTGTTCGTTCTTTGTATTTATTTTTGATCTCAAAAAAGAACAAGTTTGACTCCACATAATTGCGAATTCGAACTTTAAAGCGATTCCCTTTTCCATTGTGATGGTCCAGAAAGTACTGAAAGTTTGGCTCATCAAAATAGAGTGTTTTATAAGTAGAAATCAAATTCCCTTCAACATTTAAAATACGGTATTCTGATTTTAGCACCTCAAGAAAGGCTAGAAGTTGCGATCGTTTAAATACAAATTTTGTATCTGTCCGATTCATTAGCTTGACACTATCCATTTCAGCAAGTGTAATACTTCTAAAATGCTCAAGAACCTTTTTATCGTCAGTGAAATCTTTCATTATAGCTTGCAAAAATAAGTTAATTTTTTATCTGTGAATCATAAGACGTCAAAAGTATCGAGAATGCCTTGTCCAAATCTTCATAAAATCCTTACCTTAGTCAGCGATTGAAATTAAGGTATTTAAGCAAAATCAAACACACCATGAAAAAACAGCTATCCATTCAATACGAAGAAACTACAATTGAAGACCTTGCAGATCAAAACTTGAAGGATTTAATTGTTGAGACGATTGCCTTTGCTCAAAATGCCTATGCACCCTATTCTAATTTTAAAGTGAGTGCGGGTTTACGACTCACAGATGGAACCATTTTAAAAGGAACCAATGTAGAAAACGCTTCGTATCCTGTATCAATATGTGCAGAACGTACTTTATTAGCCCATGCTGTTTCCAATTATCCAGCACTGAAAATAACGGATGTTGTAGTATATGTGGATAAAGATTTACCCACTCCTGTTCCACCATGCGGCCTTTGTCGACAAACGTTATCAGAAGTAGAACAACGCCAGCAATCACCAATTCGCATAATTATGGTAGCAAAAAACGGGGACATATTAAGTGTTGAATCTACAGTTGATCTATTACCTTGGTCGTTTAACGCAAGTTATCTCGCCTAATTATTCATCCTCGTCAGGAGTTGAATCAGGAACAGGGACATCCGAATCTATAAAGGACTTTGAAAGGTAAGTTAAAGGCATTTTAACATTAAAATAAAGGGTTTTAATTCTATTTTTTCGGTGTTGTCCTTTTTTACTAAAAAACAGTCGATCACATGAGCCTATTAGCGCTTGACGCACAACCTTCAATCCTAAATCTGAGGTAATAGCATATTCATCATCCACAGAAATCACAACAAAACTATCTTGACACGAACTCCCT
>JALQVX010000219.1 GCA_023263555.1 Crocinitomix sp. | reverse complement strand
TAATTTGTTTAACTTGTTTCCCATTGAATTACCCACTGTTATTGAAAAATTGCCATTATTTTTCTTGATTACGAATGCGTAAATAAATCTGAAAGTGAAGGAAGTCTTTAATTTAGCTGGATATGAAGATTACTAGGTTCTAAAATCCCAACGAAGCTCTGATCACCAAAAAAGTTCAACATCAACAACCTACAATCTCGTTTTGATGGTGAAAATTAATACGAAAATGCCTATCTTGAACCATGCTCAAACAAACGAAAATAATCCTACTGTTCTTATTCAACGTATTCTTTAGTTTGAATGGTTTTTCTGTGGAAAAAAGATTTCTGCATGAGAATTGGACCTTCAAAACCAATACCACTGTCGAATGGAAAAAAGCCACTGTTCCTGGCGTTGTTCACCTTGATTTATTGAATATTGGCTCGATTACGGAACCTTATCTTGCTGACAATGAACAAAAACAAAAGTGGATTGAAAAATATGATTGGGAATACAAAACGAATATTGAAATTGATGCTAATTACCTCAATAACAAACATATTGAATTAGTTTTTGAAGGATTGGACACTTACGCATCCGTCTATCTAAACGGAAAAGAAATTTTATTTGCTGACAATATGTTTCGCGAATGGGTGGTTGATGTGAAACCCTTTCTTAAAGCGGGGCAAAACGAATTAATACTGATTTTTCATTCTCCAATTAACATCAACAAAAAGAATGTAACAAATGCACCGTATAAATTGCCAGCGGCGAATGAAACGGTTGAAATTAAAGTTTCACCCTACACCCGAAAAGCCGCCTATCACTTTGGCTGGGATTGGGGACCACGATTTGTAACAAGTGGCATTTATCGCCCTGTATATTTGCGTACTTGGAACGAATTACGCGTTGAGAACGTGTCTTATAAAGAAAATAAACCCCTTGACGGCGAGTCTCAAATCAATAAATCGGTCGAATTCAGCTTTGAAATAAATAGCGATAAAGTGCAAAAATGTGAACTGACAATTGACGGAATAACCAAGGAATTCGCTTTAAAAAAAGGCCTAAACACACTTAAACAAAATATTGAAGTAAGTGAATTAAATTATTGGAATCCAAAAGGATATGGTGATCAATTTTTCTCAACATCCTCCTACTCTATTTCAGTTGATAAAGAAGTAATTGTCGCCGACAACATTAAATGGGCTTTGGCCAAAATTGAGCTCATTCAAGAAAAAGATCCAATCGGAAGCTCGTTTTATTTTAAGGTGAATGGGCAGGATTTTTATGCAAAGGGGGCAAATTACATTCCACAAGACTTGTTTTTAACACGCGTTGATTCTGCGCGATACGAAAAACTAATTCAGCAGGCCGTTGCTGCCAATATCAATATGTTACGCGTTTGGGGCGGTGGAATTTATGAAAATGATTATTTCTATGAGCTTTGCGATCAATACGGAATTTTAGTTTGGCAAGATTTTATGTTTGCGAACTCCATGTACCCGAATGATTCAGCCTTTTTAGATAATGTGCAAGCAGAAGTTGAATATAATGTAAAACGTTTGCGCAATCATCCGTGTATTGCGTTGTGGTGTGGGAATAACGAGATCGAAGTGGCATGGAATAATTGGGGCTGGCAAAAACAATACAACTACTCCCCTGCTGATTCGGCAGAAATATGGAATAATTACCTCCATATTTTTCATGAGATGATTCCTAATACACTTGCAAAACTTGATCCGAATCACGATTATGTTCCAACCACACCGCTCAGCAATTGGGGGAAAGAAGAAAACTTCAACCATTCATCCATGCATTATTGGGGCGTTTGGCACGGCCGTGAACCTATTGAAAGTTATGCTGAAAATGTCGGGCGATTTATGGCAGAATACGGTTATCAATCGTATCCTGGTTATGAAACATTAGCGAAAGTAATCACAAAAGAAGACTTGAATTTGCTTTCAGAGATTATGCTCAATCGTCAAAAAAGCTATATCGGCAATGGAATTCTTGAGGAGAACGTAATCAAATACGCTTATAAAGAAAATGATTTTAAAAAATGGATTGAATTATCACAATTGGTTCAGGCACATGCGTATGGATTAGCCATTCGTGAGCACAGAATGAAAACCCCGCATTGTATGGGAACGCTTTTTTGGCAATTAAACGATTGTTGGCCAGGTCCTTCATGGAGCGTGATTGATTATTATGGCAATGAAAAAGCGGCTTATGATGAAGTTAGAACGTACTATCAACTTGTCATTGCCAAAATGGAAATGGACGAGGATGATGTCACATTAAGCCTTGTAAGCGATAATATTCAACCTATTGATGTAAGTGTATCCATTTCAGCAGAAAATAGAGACGGACGCACCGCACCTGTCTTAAATGAATCGATAACACTTCATTTCTTAAGTCCAATTTCATTTTTCGAGCGTGTTCCGCGTAAATTATTGCGAACATTCACTGCGAAGAAAGGTTTTTCGCATTTTAGAATTGAAGTGAGATCGGCGGGAGAACTTATTTTTGAATCGAATTTTTACATTGATAACGAAACGACAGTTTATTTTCCTGAGGAAAAATAAAAAAACGGTATTCTTTTAAGGCGATTCCTAATCCAAGGCTCCTTCCTCTACTTCAAAACCAACTTCTAAGATCCCAGTTGGAATGCCTTGCGCTTTTTTCAATGCTTTTTTCAAGAATCTTCCTGAATTAATGGATAAGGTGATGAAAACGAGGAAAAAGTATAAACCGATCAAGGTTTCTGACCCTGTATCAACACCTAAATTCATGTTTGTATACGCGAAATAAGCCAAAAATAAACCGGCTGCAAAGACATCAATCATGCTCCATTTCGCCAAGTTATGCATCACCCTATAGAGTTTTAAACTAGATTTTTTGTGGGGTGAAGACAAAATAACGATCGACCCAATGAATTTGAAGAGTGGGAATAGAATCGTCACAAAGATA
>JALQVX010000197.1 GCA_023263555.1 Crocinitomix sp. | reverse complement strand
AACCTTCGGCACGAGTTCCTCTGCGGGTTTTGATGCTAGTTTAGAGGGAATGAATGAGGCGCATTATAATCAAAATCCTGTTTTAGTGGCGGCTTCAAATGTGGCAGGCATCTATTCTTATTTAATGAATTCGACCTTATATCCTGCTCAAGAAAATTGGTTTGAAAGTGCCGCCGTTGGAGGATTGATTTTGTCACCTGTGCAAACAGAACATGCCATCTGTAAATTAAATGCGCCTCTTCAGCAACAAAAAATTCCTGCGCTTACCACACGGAATTTAGATGAAAATTGGTTTAAAAATATACATCAATTTAGTTCAGATGCACTACTCTATTCAGGCGCTTATACAACGAAAATCAATACACTGGATCATACTTATTTTACAAATATACACAAAAACGCGAGCAGTATCTTTCATGAAATTGGAAATGCCGGTCCTGTTAATTTATTCATCAGTTTAGAAAAAGGACTTGAAAAAATCAAGGCGGGGGCAGCCTTAGTCGACCTGCTGGATCGTGATATTTATGGTCGAATCAGTCATCTACAACTCGAAGCCATTTGATGAAAAAAAAGGTGTACATACTCGATCATGAACTGATTAGTCCCCTTGCAATTGGGCAAGAAAATAGTGTTGCGGCACTTTTATCCAACGCATCAGCTGATCGTCAAATACAAGGTTTTGATGTTTCAGGATTACCGTTTCAACAAGCCGCAGAAGTTCGCGAAGACCTGCGTTCACTTTATGCAAGCGAATCTGAAAAACTAAAAGCGGTGTGCAAGGTTGATCGGAAATTAGAATTAATTGCTGCTGCGTATGGCAAAGCGGCAGATCGTTTGGCGCCTTTAATTGACAAGTTAGATCCTCAACGAACAGGTGTGATTTTGGGCATTGGTGCCGAAATGATTCCACTCAAAGAAAATGAGGAAATCGTAACAACCGCCATTCGCGCGCAAAAAAATGCGATTAGTGAATTGGTCGTTCAACTCAATACCAATACCGACCGATTAAATTTTATTGCCAATCCCTATGATCTTTACAGCCTTTATCTCGCCGAGAAATTTCAAGCAAAAGCTTTTCAAAAATCGGTATTAACGGCATGCGTCTCTTCAACACAAGCCATTGCTCAAGGATATGATGCCATTGCACGCAATCAAGCAGATGTAGTTATTGCAGGCGGAACAGATTCGATCATCAACCTCATTGCGCTCATTTCATTTGGAAAATTGGGCGTAATTGCCGAATCCGACGGGAAAATAGCGTGTCGCCCTTTTGATAATAACCGGTATGGAACAATTGCAGGAGAAGCTGCTGGATTTGTCATTTTAGCAAGCGAAGATTTCGTAGACAAGCATCAATTCAACCCAATTGCTCAACTTTTAGGGTATGGAAATACCTTGGACGCCTATAAAATTACAGCCCCTGATCCTGCTGGAACGCAAATGGCAAAAGCGATTAGCAATGCCTTAAAAAATGCGGCGCTTGCCCCTGAAGAAATCGATTATTATTATGCCCATGGAACAGGTACGCGGCAGAATGATGGGGTTGAATTAGCAGCGCTAAAAATGGCATTGGGTGAACATGCTGCAACTGTTCCCATCTCGAGTACAAAAGACCGTCACGGCCATGCGATTGCCGCTGCTGGCATTCAAGAATTGAGTTTATTGTTAAGTTGTATGAAAGCGGATCTTGCTCCCGGCAATTTAAACCTCACGAATCCCATTGATTCAGCAGTGAATTTATTGCGGGAGAATACAAAAATGACAATTAAACACGCCTTAACGAGTAATTTTTCTTTTGGCGGAATTAATACCGTGCTCGCTGTAAAAAACGAATTGAAATGAATTTAAAATTAGAACATAAAGTCGTTGTTTTAACGGGTGGAACAGGTGGCATTGGTCAACAAATTTGTGCTGATTTTCTGGAAGAAGGGGCGCTTGTTATTTGCCTTATTCGTTCGACAGAGAAATTCGAAAAGCTCAAAATTTGGTTGGCCTCAAACCAAATTAAAACGGATCAACTCTTTGCCTATTCCTGCAATTTGCTCGACACAGCAAGTATTCAAGAAACGATTCATACAATCATTGCAACGCATGCCCGCATTGATATCCTCGTTAATTGCGCTGGATCCGTTGTAGAAATGCCCTTTGCCTTGATGGATGAATCGCATATCGATCAAATGCTGGATTCCAATTTGAAAAGTGCCATGCTTTTATCGCAAGCAGTTTTACGTCCTATGTTTCGTCAAAAAGAAGGGGCGATTGTCAATGTTTCCTCCATCACGTCGATAAAAAGTGGAAGAGGAATTGTTCCCTACGCAGCGGCGAAAGCGGGAATGGATGCTTTTACGCGCACCTTGGCGATTGAAGTGGGACGCAAAAATATTCGTGTGAACGCTGTTCGCCCAGGGGCCATTCAAACAGAAATGAGCAAACCTTTGGAAGCAAGAATTGATAAATACATTCCTGATGCCATGATTTTAGGTAGATTTGGCAAACCTGAAGAAGTATCAAAAGCGGTCCTGTTTCTTTCCTCCAATGAAACAGCTTCGTACATTACAGGTACCTTTATAAATATTGACGGAGGATTTATTGTTTAAGCCTTTTTATGGAACTAGCAGACGTATTTGAACATGTTAAAACAGTCATTGAAAATTCAAATGGCACACCACGCGATTCGATTCGATTAGAGCAGACACTTTTTGATGAATTAGGTGTTGATTCGATTGACTTGGTGGATATCCTTTTTGAATTGGAATTTTTATACAAAATTCAACTTAAAATTAGTGATATTGAATCACGTGCCCGTGCAAAAATGGGTGATGAACCCTATGAAATTGATGGCCATATTACCCCAGCAGGTTTGCAGGTAATTGGTGAATTTATGCCTGAGATCAGCAAAGATAAATTGGTTGAAGGATTAACGGTTCATCAATTGGTGCAGCTGTTTACAGTAGAATCCTTGTGTAAAATTGTGATCTACAGAATTGAGGAAGAAGAACGTAAAAAAGAGAATTAAATGAGAATCGTTGTCATAGGAGCATACGGATATACAGGTCGTTTAATTGCCGAAGACTTGGCAAGAAATGGGTATACGTTTGCAGCAGCTGGAAAAACGAAGGAAAAACTGGTCGAATTATTAGATGTCTACCCAGCCATTCGCAAAATTGAAATTGTTGATTTGACAGTCGAAGCGGATTGCAATCAATTACTCGCCAATTATGATTTTTTTATTAATTGTGCCGGTCCATTTACAGAAGAGTCTGCGCGTTTTTTAAGGGGAATTGCCACGAATCATGCGAAAACCTATATTGATATCACAGGTGAACTCGGATTTGTTCGCGATTCTTATGAACAGTACAATGAACTTGCAAAAGTCAATCAATCCAGTATTTTTCATGCATGCGCCTTTGAATCATTTCTTGCTGGATTGGGATTTCAACTCTTAAAGCGTGACATGCCGGCTCCAATTTCCGCAAAAACCTACTATCAATTTAGCCGTTCTCGTCCTTCACCGGGAACAAAGATGACTATGAAAATGAGCAATTTGCGCACCCTCCATTTTTTAAATGAAGGGAAATGGGAAGCCATTTCTGATGCAAATAAACAGCCGTATCAATTGGAAGGAAATACCTTCACAGCTGTGCCCTATCCTTTACCGGAAATTGCTTTTTTCTCTTGGAACGACAAACTGCAAACAGCAGCTTCTTATCTCCTCTTGGCACCTGAAGAAGCCTTATTCAGTGGACAAAAAAAAGAAGAGGACATCAACTTATTGGAAACACTCGAATCGTTAAAAGAGCGCAAAGGAAAAGGACCTGATGCAGAGGAGCGCGCCGCACAAAGTGCCGACTTGTTTGTTGAACTAGAAGATGAAAACGGAAAACAGGCTCGCCTGCATTTAAAAGGAAACGATATGTATGCGCTAACCGCAAAATGCATCCTCTTACTCGTCAATAAATTGGACGCGATAGCTGAACAACCTTTTGGTGTCGTCTCACCGGCAGAACTCTTTTTAGGCAAGGAAGAATCGGCCTTGAAAAATTTGGGTGTAACACAACTTTAAATTGGACAATAGCAAAGCACAATATGACCTCATCCTAATTGGCGGCGGAGCTTCTGCTAGTTTTCTTGCTTTGCAACTTCTTGAAAAAAATCCTACTTTCCGAATTGCGATTCTCGAAAAAGAAGCCACTTTTCCTCCTAAATTGGGTGAATCTATTGTTGATCAAACAGCACTTTTTTTAAAATCATTAGCACTAGAACATCTCCTCGATAAACACGCCATTAAAACAGGTGTTCGTTTTTTATTCAATGAATCAAATAGCAAAGACATCCAAGATGTGGCCGAATTTGCCAGTCCAACATTGCCGGGTTATATTAAAGCCTATCATTTAAATCGTCCTGTTTTTGATGAGGATTTATTGCAAACCTGCATTGAGCGGGGCACTATTGTCTATCGTCCCGCACAGCTTATTCGCACGAAATTTGAACCTTTTTATAACGAAATTGAAATTGAAGTGGATGGAACACGTTCTACAATTGCTTCAAAATGGTGTGTTGATGCAACGGGACGAGCGCGTTATTTTCACAACGAATTAGGGTGGGAAGATCTAAAAATCAACCTCAATACCGGTGCTTTAACGGCCCATTTTCACGGTGTTTATGATCCTTCCGAATGGGATACTGCGCGCAATGATTATTGGGAAACACAATCAATCGGGAGTAGGGCGTTCAGCACAACGCATCTTATGCGAAAAAATGCATGGTGGTGGATCATTAAATTGGATGAAAATACGACCAGTATTGGGATGGTCTTCGATAAAAATAAAATCTCTTTTGAGGATCCTAAATCCTTTTTTGAGGCACAATTTGAAACAGATGCACAACTGAAAGCCCTGACTAAAAATGCAAGTCACGGTCCTGTTCGCCATGTGGAGCAAATTGCCTATGTTTCGGAGAAATTATTCGCCAAAGGACAAGCAGTGATAGGCGATAGCGGTGCTTTTATCGATCCCCTCATCAGTCCGGGATTAGAATTAATTGGACAGCAATCCATTTGGTTAACCGAATTATTAACAAATGATCTTGGTTTAAACGAATACAAGGAAGATGCTTGGAAAAAATACGAAAAAACCTTTTTGAAAGCCTATCAATCACGCCTATTGATTTATGAAAATGCATATGGACTTATGGATTCGTTTGACCTCTTTTCGGCATGGCTCAGACAAGGGAATTTTGTTTATTTTGGCTTTATCGTTTATCCAACCGTTCTCTTTAAATCACGCTTAAAATATCCACTCCAATTTAATTTTATCGAACGAACAGCCTTGCTCTATTTTGCACGACGGTTTGATAAAATACATCAACGAAGAGCTACGCAACAAAGAATTTCGTCCACGTCTAAAAATACCATTGCCTATTCGGGTGTACGCGTACCAAAATCTCCTCGTTTAGTACTAATGCCCTTTTCTTTGTTTTTTAGGGCGATTTTCGCTTATTTTCGGGTAGAATGGATTGAATTTAGGTCGTTTTTCACTAAAAAGAGGTAAAATGAGATGAAAATCAGTCGCGCGATCACCGAATTATTTAGTCCGTTTTTTTATTTCAATCACTATGTCAATTTTATTTTCAAGTGGCATGGTCTTACCTTGAAAACGGTAAAAAAGGATGGATTTATCATTGAATATTGGGAATCAAAGAACAATAAACCGAATCTACTCTTATTGCAAGCCTTTGCTGCCGAAAGCAAATACAGTTGGCATAAACAAATTGGTTCTCTAGCAAAAAAACACCACCTCATCATTCCCAACCTCATTTATTTTGGAGGAAGCACCATGGAACCGAAATCCTATGCAATAGCCGACCAAGTGAAAGCGGTTCAGCTCCTTGTCGATCATCTTCAATTGACTTCATTTGCGCTGTCAGGATCTTCGTATGGCGGAGTGATTGCTATCGGTTTGGCGAATCAAAACAAGGAAAAAATTGAAAAAATGATTCTCACAAACGGTCCGATTAAATACGATTCAGAAGAAGATATCAATGCTATTTTAGTCGATTTTGGACTGACCGAAAAGGCCCAACTTTTAGTGCCTGAAAACTATCAGCAATTGCATAAACTCTTTGGTATTTCTTATCATAAAAAGCCACCCGTTCCCGCTTTCTTTTTCAAAGGAATTCACCGTAATTTATATGCAAACGGTGCCGATAAACGCAAATTAGTTGCCAAATCAAGTGAAGAATTAGCGCTTTTACGTGGAATCGAATACGATTTTAATTTTCCGATTTTACTGATTTGGGGCGAAGAAGATCGCCTTGCTCCATTGCGCATTGGCAAGGCCTTAAAAGCTGACTTTGGCGCAAATGCCAACTTAGTAATTATGCCCAAAACGGCACACATGCCTAATTTTGAAAAACCGCGCGCTTATAATCGGATTATGAATGCGTTTTTGGATGAGGATTGAAGTCGTATAGAGCGTATTTGATTTATTTGAAACGAATTGGTTTATAGTTCAATCTCAATTTTTACTTTGCCACCCAATCCTTTTTCAACAATATCAAAAAGCGTTTTCAGGGTTAAATTACTTCCGTTATTTTCAACGCGAGAAATGTAGGTCCTTTTCTTGTCAACGATATCACCCAGTTCTTGCTGCGTTAAATGCTTTTTTTCTCGGGCTTCACGCAAAATAAGTCCAATTTTAAACGACGCTGTATCGCGTTCAAGTTGATCTCTTCTTGATGTGCCTTTTTCTCCGTAAACTTCGTCTTTTATGTCTTTCCAGCTTTTTGTTTTCATTTTTTCTTATTTTTTTCTTCGAAATATTCCGCCATTAAACTAAGCGCTTTAGTGATTTCATTCTTAGGCGTTTTTTGTGTTTTCTTGGCAAAACCATTCAACAGTATCACGAGTTTACCTTCGTCAAAAAAACAAAATACTCTCCAAATATTAGACCCCAATTTAACTCTGGCTTCATAAAGTCCGCTAGCACCGGTCAATGCCTTTAAATAATTCTTTGGAACCCTTTCATACGTTTCTATAATTTCAATTACCTTAAATATTTTGTCTTGCACCTTAACAGGTTGCTTCAACAAGAATTGTTCAAAATGACCCTTATATGAAATTACTTCTCGGACTTTCTTTTCTATACAACGTAAAGGTAACTTAAAAGTTACTATAAGTCAAGGAAAATGGAAAATTACCTACAAAATAAGTCTGAATGATAAACAATCAATATTTCTTTACAGGCATAACTGATTATTAACTTTAGCCGAATTACGAATGCGTTTTTGGATGAGGGGCAACCATCATCTCCACCACTCCACCCAACTCACATAAGACATAACCAGTAAGATTAATCCTGCCCAAAGAGCAAATCCTAGATTCAGCTCTAAAACACCCTCAAAAGCGGCGAAATAGCCCCACATAAACATGGTGGCCGTTTTAATTAAAACCGACATCCACATACCTAAATGCAATTGCGATTCGTAGGGTGTGCAACGATCTGCGTGATATTTTAATTCATCTATAAACTCATGCACCAAACGGGTAATAAAAAACGCAATAAAAAAGGGCAACATGATCGCTTGAAACCAAAACATTAAAACCAACGAAACTTCCATTAAAAAGGAAGCTGTTAAAATATTCCGGTGCGTTTGTAATTCTTTGTCTGTAATGTCAATTTGAGCTAATTTTTTGTGTGTGATCGCATCCAATGACCATAGAATTGTAAAAACAGTCGCTGAACCCAAAATGATGGTCGCCCATAGTTCGGGTGAAGTATTAAGAAATAGTTCCTGCATAATAAACAATTAGCGCAACCAAAAAGATGAGGATGCAAGTGAATAAATTAGCGGTTTGACTCCAGCTTTTTGCCTGAGGTGATTGTTGCAATTGAATCAAATTAAAAAATCGCCAAGCGATAACCACTGCGAATGCAATCAACCAAGGAATTGAATTTGGAAACAAGAAGACGGTGAGAAGCGAAGCTAAGTTTAAACCGTGCATAATGCGTATCGTATTCGGAATACCCACAACGACTGGAAAGCTTTGCACATGATGTTCACGATCTTTCTCTAAATCGGGCACATCACGCACCATTGAACCAATCATCACTTGCGCACTTACGAAGTAAAAAAGACCCAGCACAATTTCAGTATTGACATGTCCAGCACCAATTAAAATCAGTGCTCCCCAAGTCAATCCAATCAAGACATTCTTCAAAATAAAGACATTTTTGATGCGAAAATGAACATGATTAATCGTGAAGGTTAATGAATAGAGCGTTCCTAAAAGTGCAGCTACAATTAATACAATCCAACTAAAATAAGGAAGCCAAAAATACGCGAGGGGAAGGAGGATTAAAACAAACTGTGCAACGACAAGTTTATGGAGATGAATTTCAAAAAAATGTTTGATATTTAAACTCAAACCCGCATCTTGATCGATACAATCATTTAACCGATACACCAAAAAGACACCCGTTAAATTGCAATAAAGCAAGAGCAAAATCAACTGCCAATCCAGCTGTTCGGCCCATAAAAACCCAGTTGCGATTAAAGCAGATGAAGCCAAAAAAAAGAACCCCAATTTCTTGAATTTAACTTTAGATTGATATGTAGACGGTGGATTCAATGCGTTGTGAAGATAGGTATAATTCGGTAAGAAAAAATACGTGAAATTCAATGCAAAAAAAAGCGCCTCAAGGAGAGATATCCTCAAAGCGCTTCAAGCTTTTATGCCAACTAGCAAAACAAAGTAATGCCTAGTATAATTTCAATTTTAAGAACGTACGCATTTCTTTAATCTCTTCACGGTTAAATTTATTGTCCGCTTTTTTGATTAAATGCAATAAATAAGTCAAGTTTTCAGCATCTGTTCCTGGTTCGAGCAAATATTCTTCGCCTTCATCATCTTCTTCTTTTTCAACCGTGTGGTCAAAACATTCTTCCTCACGAATATATTCAGACGCTAAACGCAACACTTTGGCTAAAAGTGGATCTTCATCTTTTAAAGCGTCCTCTCTAAGGTCCATCAACGATTTAATAATCGCTTCTCCATTAAATCCTTTCTCAAGTGATTTAATTAATTTATCAATTTTAGCGTTTGATTGTTCTTGTACCATTCTTATAATTTTGTCCAAAAATAATTATTCTTATTAAATGAGCCATCATAACTTGCAAAAGGGATGAAAATATTCTCATCTTTTTGCACTATTTTGCCTTAACGGAAGATTTTGCAACCTTATTTGAAGTCATTTTGAAAAAAACTGGAGTTGATCCATGATTAAAACGACAAGGAAGGTAAGAGTCCAAACAATTTTTTATAAATTCACGCCACAGTGTAACACCTAAAATGAGACATGAAGACGGTAGATGTGATAACATCCCACAATATTTCGATTGATTATGAAGCAGCAAGCGTCATGAATCGAGGAATTGCTTTGTTTCTTGATTTACTCATCATGTTTGTCTATGTCATGCTGATGGTTTTTGTCGTAACCGGGATCCTATTCTCATCCCGAAGTCTCGAATTTATTATTGTGGTATGGTATATTGTGGTCATGCTGCCAGTAATGGGTTATTCACTCCTTTTCGAATATTTTATGAAAGGACAAACCCCAGGAAAAGTCGCCATGGGAATTCGGGTTGTGAATTTAAATGGAGAAAATGCATCCTTGGGCGATTATACGCAACGGTGGGCCTTTAAAATTATCGATTTTTGGTTTTCTGCAGGTGCCATTGGCGCTCTCTTTATTTCAACTACAGAAAAAGGCCAACGCTTGGGCGACGTCTTAGCACAAACCGCTGTTGTTAGAAACAAACCCGAGCAAGTTTATTCGATTCGTGACATTCTCAACATCAAAGACCGCACGGCGCATGAACCGACCTATACAGGCGCTTCGAAATTTACAGATGAGGATATGATTTTGATTAAAAATGCGATTACACGCGTTACAAAATATCCGAACGAGGCACATAAACAACTCATCCGCGATTTAGCCGAAAAAGCATCTGCCGAACTTAAACTCGCCGAAGTTCCCGAAAAAAAATTGACGTTTCTTAAAACATTATTGCAGGATTATATCGTCTTAACACGCTAATTTTCCGCTGCAAATAGCTCCATAGTTCAAGGGATAGAATAGTTGTTTCCTAAACAATTGATCCAGGTTCGAGTCCTGGTGGAGCTACAAATTTAA
>JALQVX010000193.1 GCA_023263555.1 Crocinitomix sp. | reverse complement strand
GGAGATCTTTATAGTTTTGTTAATTCCTCATCTAATTTGGTTAAATGATAATGAGTATATAACTGTAACATATGGTTTAAAAAGAACTGGATTAGAACAATCAGATATTTTGGATCATATAAAATATCCAATAATTTTTATATTAAAGCAAATAGGTTTATTAGTTCCCTTCTTTACGCTTGTAAGCTTATTAATCAAAAATGTTGACGTTGATGATTATACCCCGGCTTGGACCAAAATCACGAATTTAATGGATACCACAGTCATCTTTAAATGGGAAATTATAACCTATGATCATCCATTGGGGTGGGAATTTTCAATTTGTGATTATCCTTTTTGCTACACAGATGGTCAAATGAACGGCACAATGGACCCTGTTCCAGCGCTTTCCGATTATGCCTTTTTAACGGTTAATGTTGAATCTACTTATCCAGACACCGGCATCTATCAAGTCGCAGTATGGAATGAAAATTTTCCGTTGCTCAGTGATACATTGACTGTTATCGTGATCTCTACGCCGAATTTTACCAATCTGACGAAGCATATTTCGCCTGAAGTTCCTGTCGTCTATTATAATCAAGCGAACCGCCAACTTTGCGGTGAAAATCCTACTTCATCTCCTCTAAAAATAAACCTGTTTACTTCAAGTGGGCAATTGGTACGAACTTTTACGATTCCGCCTGAACAAGAATATAAAATTAACGTATTTGACCTTGCGTATGGGCTCTATATTATTCACGCTAAAGGAATAAGTAATAGCTTCACAATCGAAAGGTTTTCGAATTACTAATCGACTATTCTTTATTAAAAGGGTTGGCAAAGGCAGGATTGCTAATAAACGATTCATCCGTAAGTGACCGTAAAAAGGCGATCAAATCTCCCTTTTGTCTTCGTGTCAGGTCAAAAGGCTTTATCAATTCACTCTTCGAAGGATGATTTTTACCTCCACTCATATAATGATCAATAACCTCCTCAAGCGTGGCAATACTTCCATCATGCATATAGGGCGCAGTTAAGCCAATATTACGCAGAGTCGGAACCTTGAATACGGCCTTATCTTCAAGTAAATGTGTTGCGCGCATGCGACCGGAATCAGCATAAATTGTGTAGAGTCCATTATTTTTGGTCGAAAAATCAGTAAAATTAAATCCACCATGACAAGAAGTACAGGCCAAGTCGTTAAAAAACAAATTCATTCCTCTTTTCTCAGAACGATTTAAACTATTCTTATCCCCATTAACAAATTGATCATAACGCGAATCACCACTTATTAAAATTCGCTCAAATGAAGAAATCGCTCGGGTAATGACATAAGAATCTGGTTGTCGTCCATAAGCTTCCCAACTTCGTTTTATATAATCAGGGTTCTTTTTAAGTCGCTTTCCGATCTCAACAATATTAAAATTAAATTCCGCATGCTCCTGAATGGGAACGAGAATTTGCATCTCTAATGTAGGAAGAAATCCATCAAAAAGTAGCGTTGGATTATAGGCTACATTGGTCAACGTAGGGGCATTTCTTGCTGCTAATTCTCCATTTACGCCCGGACTTATCATTTTATTATCTGCAAATCCGAGGGATTGATTATGACAACTAGCGCATGATACTGAACTATCGAGTGACATGACTGGATCATAAAAAAGCATTCTTCCCAAATCAACTCTAGCTTGTGTGAGTGCATTGTCTTCAGGGAAAATAGGCTGAGGAAAACCAGCTGGCAGCGTTAATTCATAGGCTTCGATATTTCCTTTATACTTTACAGGAATAGAAAACGCAACTAACGCTGCGAATACCAGTACCATGCCAACAGAATTAATCCCCATTTTCATAGATCAAATTTACGGAATTATTTTGAGCATACCCCTACTCCTCATATTCCTAAATAGCTCATCTTTTCCATTCAAATAAAGAATTAATAAAAAGAGGGACAA
>JALQVX010000180.1 GCA_023263555.1 Crocinitomix sp. | reverse complement strand
GGAGCATTCACAGGTGAATGGTCGGCTTCAATGTTGAAAAGTGCCGGCGTTTCTCATGTGATAGTAGGCCACAGCGAGCGCCGACAATATTACAATGAAACCAGTCAAGCGTGCGCCTTGAAAAATAAAGCGGCAATTTTAGAAGATTTGGTCGTTCTCTATTGTGTGGGTGAGACCTTGGAGGAGCGCGAATCAAATCAACACTTTGATATAATTAAGAATCAAATTGAACAAGGCTTAGAGGGCATTACTGGAGAAGAAATGAGTCAGGTTGTTATTGCGTATGAACCTGTTTGGGCCATTGGGACAGGCAAAACGGCATCTGCAGAACAAGCACAAGAAGTACATGCATTAATTAGAAGTTTGATCGATAGTAAATACGGCCAATCTATCTCTCAGGCTGTGAGAATACTTTACGGAGGTAGTGTTAAGCCCGAAAATGCCAAACAAATTTTTGGGATGGAAGATATCGATGGCGGACTCATAGGTGGTGCAAGTTTAAAGCCACGGGACTTCTTTGAAATTATAAAGGCGGCGCAATAAATTCCCGAGAATAGTTTAGAGCTATCGGGTGATGTGCGATACAAATATTGCTCGTAATAACCAATTTTATTACAGCACGGTTGCCCGATTAACGAATTTATTTTTCGTGTCGTGGTTTTAAAGGCATTCGTCAAAAGTAATAGGGCTCTGTTTTTTTCGTTTTATATTTACAACGTCTATGAAATACCTGAGTTTCTTCCTGGTTGCTTTATTTATTTTCATCCAAAATCCTTTAAAGTCGCAAGATGCACGCCGTTTTAACAATGATCCGGTTATTTTTATTACGGAGTTAAAGGAAAAATACTCAAGTTTAAAAGATAAAAAATCACTCGAGTCGTTTCAAAATTTTCATGAAAACTGGTTAAATGGTAAATATAATCCCGAACAACAACGCTATTTGATTCGTATGTCGAATAAAATGTTGGATCAGGGGATGTCGTTAACCCCGTATTTTGAGTTGTTTTATGCGGATTATACGCGCAGTTTGGAATCCTCGTTTAACAAAGATTTGTTATCGCAATGGATGACCATTGCAACCGAATTGGTAGAGCAATCGAATAAGGAGTACTTAGATTTTTTAATGTTAACCGGAAGTTTATTCAAAGAAAATAAACTACATCAGCAAAATACACGGTTTTGGCAATTTGATTCAACTCGATATGATTTAAAAATCATCAAAGGGCGACTCGCTGTGGTATTTGACGAAGTGAATCTTAAAGGAATTGCTGTAAATGATACCATCGAAATCAAATCAAAAGGTGTTTGCTATTTAACCGAAGGTGTTTGGCAGGGAACAAAAGGAGAAACAAGCTTAAAGCGTTCATTTCCGGGTGAAGAAGCAAGTGTGATATTTGGTAATTTCCGAATAGAATTAAACGATTACCGATATAATGTTGATACGGTATTCTTGAATTTCCCTAGATATTTTTCGACCCCAATTATGGGTTCATATAAAGATGAAGTACGCGATTTTTTCATGGAAGGAAACAAGCAAGCTTCTAAATTTCCGCAATTCACGTCCTTTGAAAACCAATTGAAAATTAAGGGAATAGTGGGTGAGAATTCCATTTTTACCGGTGGTTTTACCCTTTTGGGAAAAACGATTCAAACAAATACAGTAGATGGTAAGCCATCGTACATTGATATTTTCTTTAAGAATGAAAAGAAAGTGACCCTGAAGAGTAAAGGATTTCAAATTCGCAATGGCGTTGCTCAATCAAAGAAGTCAGAATTCACGATGTATTTAGATTCTTTAGGTGGGATATTTCACCCCTCTGTTGATATATCGTTTAACTATGCCCAAAATAGATTGAAAATAACAAAAGGGGAAGATGGACTTCAGCGTGGGGTTTTTCAAAATAACTATCATAATATGAGTATTGATGTTCAAACGGTTTCATGGAAAATTGATGAACCTTTTGTTGACTTTGATAATTTCAATAATGATAAACCCGCTATTTTTGAATCGAACGATTTTTTCCGTCAAATCTACTACGATAGAATACAGGGTGCACTTAACACGAACCCCATTGAGAAATTATACGTATTTTATAATCGAATGCCTCAGGATCCGGCTGTTGAAAATCTTCAAAAAATGCTTAAGAAACTTTATTTGGCCAAACCACGGAATAATGAGCAAATTGCAAAAGTGGCCAAACAGCTGCAGGAGTTAAATCGAATTCGTAAAGCAAAATATATCACCCCTGACCGCCGAAAATTTTCACTGAAAGACTACTGTGAAGTATGGGACTGCAATCCTATGGCTATTCAGCACGCTTTCATAGATTTACACGACGAAGGCTTCCTGATTTACGATTTTGACAATGATAGCGCCTATATAACGGATAAGTTGTTCAACTATATAATAATGAACAAAAAGGCCAAAGACTACGATGTGATACGATTATCAAGTGTTATTGCGGCTCGGCCCAATGCTACCTTGAATTTGTTGAGCAATGAAATGAATATTGAAGGAGTAGCGGCCTTCAATTTCTCTGATTCTCAATCAGTTTACGCATTGCCAAAAGAACAGCAGGTCAAATTGACGAAAAATCGTAAACTCGAATTTGGTGGTAAAGTCAGTGCCGGTCGTTTTGAATTTTACGGCGAGAAATTCACCTTTAACTACAACAATTTTGATGTTTATTTTGAGGTGATTGATTCCATGAGGATGTATTTTCCGGATAAGTCTGGAGTCCGGTTGCGACCGATTAAATCAGTTTTCAGAAATATAGGGGGAACCCTTTTCATCGATAAGCCCAATAATAAATCCGGAAATATTGATTACCCCGAATATCCTATTTTTAAATCCAATCGCGGTGGTGATATTTTATATGATAAACCGAGTATTCACGGAGGGCAATATATTGCGGATCGATTTAAATTTACCGTTGATCCTTTCACTATCGATAGTTTAGATAATTTCACGATTGATGGGCTGAAATTTGATGGAACATTTTACAGCGCCGATATATTTCCAGTATTCCGTCATTTTGTATACATCCAGCCCGATTATAGTTTGGGGTTTGTGAAAAAAACACCAACTGGTGGTTTGCCTATGTATGAAGGCAAGGGCAAGGGTGATATGACCTTGAATCTCAGTGAAGTGGGTTTTTACGGACAA
>JALQVX010000063.1 GCA_023263555.1 Crocinitomix sp. | reverse complement strand
CAACCACAACAGGACAAGCTGAGTGTCGAATGCGCATCATGGCGTCTTGGAATTGTTTAATTGCAAAATTCAACTCATCATACTCTTGCTCAACGGCCATCATGAAGATCAATCCAACATTTGCGCCAGCAGAAAAGTTTTGTCCATTATTGGATATCACCAATCCTTTATATTCATTTTCTGCTAATTCAATCCCTTTATTAATCCCCTGTAAAACACCACCTCCAATTGTATTCATTTTGGTGTGGAATTCTAAATTCAGAATACCATCACCTAAATCGATCAAGTGGCAATCATTATTTTGCCAAACGGTATTTCCGTCGCGAAGATTATCTATGAACAATAAATCTTCTGTTCCAGGAATTACTTTGTAGGCATTTGAATTGATATCGTAAAAATAGCGCGTGCCATTCTCCACTTTGTAGAAAGAAGTGATTCCGCTTTCTATCATTTTTTGAACCCACGGATGAACAACCTTTCCATGTTCTTTGGAGATGGCAGCAAATTTTTCTACTCCAACCGCATCCCACGTTTCAAAAGGACCGAGTTCCCAACCAAATCCTGCGCGAAGCGCATCATCAATTTTGTAGATTTCGTCGGCAATTTCAGGAATTCGATTTGAAACATAGGCAAACAGTCCTGTAAATGCCTTGCGATAAAACTCACCCGCTCTCCCTTTGTCATTGAACAACATTTTTGTTCGAGCCACCAAATCGTCCACCGTTTTCGTTTGCGCTAGGATTGGAAAGTCTGCACGCGTTTTACCTGCATATTCCATTGTTTTCAAATCAAGTGATAAGATTTCACTGACTCCATCAACCATTTGTTTTTTATAGAACCCTTGTTTTGATTTCGATCCTAACCAGCCATTTTCAACCATTTTACTGATGTAAGAAGGCAGTTCAAATTGGCTATTTTCTTCATCCTTAGGACAGTTTTCACGCACTCCATTTGCTACGTGAACAAGTGTATCTAATCCGACTACATCACATGTTCTGAAGGTTGCAGATTTTGGTCTTCCTAAAACGGGACCCGTTAATTTATCAACCTCATCCACTGTTAATCCCATTTCTTCAACGATATGGAACAGGGACATAATCGAATAAACGCCGACACGATTCGCGATAAAAGCAGGAGTATCTTTACACAATACGGTTTTCTTACCTAAGAAACGAGCGCCATAATGCATGAAAAAATCAACAATTGAAGGATCTGTTTTTGGCGTTGGAATGATTTCAAGCAATCGCAAATAGCGCGGTGGATTGAAGAAATGTGTTCCACAGAAGTGTTTTTGAAAATCCTCACTTCTTCCTTCAAGCATCAAGTGAATTGGAATTCCAGATGTGTTTGAAGATACCAACGTTCCGGGTTTACGGTATTTATCAACTTTATCGAAAATGATTTTTTTAATATCCAAACGCTCAACAACAACTTCGATAATCCAATCGCAAGACGCAATTTTATCCATGTCGTCATCAAAATTTCCCGTTTCGATTCTGTTCGCAAACGATTTATGATAAATAGGCGAAGGCTTCGAAACCAATGCTCCTTTTAAAAAGTCATTCACTAATCGATTTCTTACGTCCTTATGATCCAAGGTCAAGCCTTTTTTTGCTTCCGCAGGCAACAATTCTCTTGGAACCATATCCAACAATAGCACACTGCACCCGATATTTGCAAAGTGACAAGCAATCGCTGATCCCATAACACCGGAACCAAGTACTGCTACTCTTTTAATTTTTCTATTCATGATTATATTGTTTTGGTCGTCGTTAATTTTGTTTGTTTCTCCCCATTCTTATCAACTACGCGATTGTCTTCAAGAAGATCAATTAATAATTGATCTAATTTTTCCATGACTTCAAAAAAGGCTTTGATCTTAGTTTTAGGCAGATTTTCATAAACCTTTTCATTAAAGTTAAGCACTACATCCCGCGCCTCTTTCCGTTTCACTACCCCTTCTTTTGTTAAGAAAACTAACGACTTACGTTTATCTATACTGTCCGAAGCACGGTAAATTAGACCGCTCTCTTCCATGTTTTTTATGGTACGAGATAAACTCGTCGGCTCCATTCCCATTTTAGGTCCTAGCGCTGTACTAGGCGTTCCCTCTTTGCTGATGTTAAGCAGAATAAATCCCCACGAGAAGGTCATGTCATATTGCGCGGCTACTTGATTGTAATAACGTGATATTTTAAACCAGTTATTACGAATGTGAAATTCAAAAAGCTGTTCTTTATTCATTCAAATAATATAATTACCTTAGTTTTCAAATATAAGAATAATAATTATGCATGCATAGTTTATTTTTGTTTATTTTTCGATTTTTCTGAATCCACCATTAACACTGACATGAGCCATACATCCTTCCTTAAAAAAGTTTCAACATTCTGCTTATCAACTCTTTTATCAACACTTTGCTGGACACAATCGAGCACATTAACTTTAGAAGAGATTATGGCAGGCAATTCATTTATTGGAGAACAACCTCATAGTTTTGTTTGGGATGGAGATGGTAAAATGATTTACTTTAAATGGAATCTAGATCAAGCATTAAATGAAGTCCATTATTGCTATGATGTAGCGAAAGGAACATTAAACAAAGTCAATTTTGATCGCACTAATCCTGTTCCCATCTACGGTGTATTACCCGCAAGTGAATCGGTGCACACCTATTTTAAAATAGGGAATTCCTTATACAGCAAACACCAAGGAAAAACGAAACGAATTTATTCAAGTACTATCGGTTATTCACTGCTAAAAATTCATCAGGATCAACTCTATTTCCGACAAGAAAATAATGTCTATCGTTTCACTCCGAACATAGGCGAACTAATTCAACTTACGAACTTCATACCTGGATCAGAACCGTCAGCAAACGCAACAACCGATTTGGAAGCGGCGGAATTCGCTCTGTTCACCACCCTTCGCGACAAGGCAGCAAGTGAGACAGCAAGAAACAATTACAATGACATGATTAAAAAGGGCGACATACCACACCCTTCTTATTTAAACGGTAGGACATTAGATGAATTCTCCATAGGTAATAATGGCAAATTTATAGCCTTCGTATTTATCAAAAGAGCGGTTGCAAATGATCCTACATTTTACATGAATTACATCACTGAAAGTGGTTATGCAAAAGAAGAAGTAGCACGACCTAAAGTCGGTATGAACCTAGACGAATATTCGTTACACCTCATTGATTTAACCAAAGACACCACAATTGATTTTTTATTTGATGGGCTGACAGGCCTGAACCGCATACCCGATTTTTACCAAGACTATCCAGACAATTATCCCAAGGAGTATAAAAAAGAGCTTGTTTTCCATTTGCACGGTTTTAATGAAGACGAGCGCTACCTGCTTCTTGAAATTAGATCGCAAGACAATAAGGACCGTTGGATTGGTTATATCGATTTGGCAACGCAACTTTTTATAGAAACTCATCACCAACATGACGAAGCGTGGATTGGGGGACCTGGTATTTCAGGTTGGAATTCATCACGGGGTAATGTTGAATGGACTTCGAAAGACACTTATTACTTTCAAGATGAAAAAACCGGCTACTCACACTTATACCAGTATTCCATTCCCACGAAACAAACAATTGCGCTTACAGCTGGAAATTTCGAAATTCATGATGCCATATTGTCTCAAGATAAAAAATCCATCTATATCACCGCGAATAAAAACCATCCTGGAAACCGTGAATTCTACAAGCTATCATTAGTGGACAAAGGACTCACACCAATTCTTACAGCAGATGGAAGACATGATGTAATTTTATCTCCAACAGAAGATCAACTTCTAATATCCTATTCATTTAAGAACAAACCTTGGGAATTATATATCGCGAAAAATGAAGGAAATGCAAAAATGAAACAAATCACTCAATCGCAAAAAGAAAAATTCAAATCCTATCCTTGGCGCGCACCCGAAGTAATTCGATTTAATGCGCAAGATGGCCAAGCGATACATGCTCGCATCTATGAACCAGATACGCTTGCGAAAAATAATGCCGCAATCCTCTTTGTTCATGGTGCTGGCTACCTTCAAAATGCGCATAATTGGTGGAGTTCTTATTATCGTGAATACATGTTCCACAACCTCCTTTGCGATCTTGGGTATACTGTTTTAGATGTTGATTATCGCGCAAGTGAGGGTTATGGTAGAAACTTCAGAACTGCGATTTATAGACATATGGGAGGACAAGACCTCAGCGATTTTGTTGATGCACGTTCTTTTTTAATTCAAGAAAAGGACATTGACTCATCTCGAATTGGAATCTACGGCGGTTCCTATGGAGGATTCATTACTTTAATGGCCTTATTGACTGAACCAGGAAAATTCAAATGTGGGGCAGCTATTCGTTCTGTAACCGATTGGGCTCACTACAATCACCCGTATACATCAAACATCCTCAATCTTCCGGCAAATGATCCACATGCATATAAGCAAAGCTCGCCAATCTATTTTGCAGAAAATTTAGACGATCAACTCTTGCTATTACATGGTATGGTAGATGACAATGTGCAGTACCAAGATGTGGTTCGTTTGAGTCAACGATTCATAGAGTTTGGAAGAAAAAAATGGGACTTAATTGGTTATCCTGTTGAGCCACATGGATTTAAGGAAACGACAAGTTGGGTGGATGAATACGGTAGAATACTCAATTTATTTAATGAAGAACTACTCGATTAATCACTTCTTTATAAAACAAAAAAAGCCGCTCGATTTGAGTGGCTTTTTTTTGTGATTTAAATCCTTATTGCTTAACCGCTTTTTTGACCATTACCTGATCCCCTCTCACGAGTTGAATGAGGTAAGTACCACTCGGTAAATCAGATAAGTCAATACTTGAAGTTCCTGCTTGCAAATTATTTTCTTGGAAAATGACTTTACCATCCAGAGAAATCACAACCAATTGATCTAGGTTTTCATCACATACAATGTTCAACATACCTACTGTAGGATTTGGATAAATGAGCACATCAGACAATGCATCAAATTCAGGCACGCTCACATCTGTTATGAAGATCGGATTCTCAATGCGATTCGATTCAACCGAACAACCAAACTCATTCGTTAAAATCACCCAATATTCACCACTGAATCCAATTTCGACATAATTCACAGAATCATTCGTTTCACCAATTAACAAATCACCGTCTAACACCCATTGGTTAACAATTTCAACAGAAGAAATAATAAAGACACTGTCAACACTTAGGACGGGCACTGCAGGTAAAGGATTGACTGTTACCGTGACCTCATCCGTATTGCTACAGCCAAATGCATCCGTTCCTTCAACCACATAAGTTTTCGTTACAAGTGGACTCGCCCATGGATCTCCAATTAAGAAATTTGATAATGTTAGTTCAAAATCCCAAACATAAAGAACACCACCCGAAGCATCTAATTGAGTAGAGTCACCAAAACAGATATCAACATCTAACCCAGCGGAAATGGCAGGTAAAGGAATCTCACTCACAGTGACATCATCTTCATTCTCGCAACCATTAACATCAACACCTGTTACCGTATATGTTTTTGTGGTGAGAGGATTTGCCCATGGATCAGCAATATCAAGAGCAGACAAAGAAGGATCAGATCGCATACAGATCAACGCGGAAGAGATGCCTATAACTTAAGTTTATCTGAAAGACGTGCACAAAGTGTAGTCGACTATTTAGTCGCGCATGATATTCCTCTCGAGCGACTTGTTCCAAAAGGATATGGAGAGACAATGCCTGCTGAAATAACGGATGAAAACGGTGTTGTAACAGCTTTGACAATTGAACATATCGCAAGTCTAAAAACAAAGGCTGAGCGAGAAGAAGCACATCAACGCAATAGGAGAACAGCCTTCTTTGTCCTTGAGCAGAAATAATCGATCCCATTTTTCAAAAAGATTCCGAACTATTTCTGTTATCTTTACTGAAAAATTTATTGAATGGATCAAATGAAAAAAGATGCCAGCTATAGCGTTGGTATGAGCATAGGACAAAGTTTACAAGGTCAAAATCTAGACGAAATAGATTTAGATAGTTTTTTAGAAGGAATTCGTGCTATTTTCAATGAAGAACAGCTAAGATATACACCTGAAGAGGCGAATCAAAAAATCATGACATATTTAAACGCTATGAACGAGTCCCGTTTTGCAGTCTTTAAAAATGAAGGTGAGCAATTCTTAGCTGAAAACGCAAAGAGAGAGACAATTACTACCCTACCCTCAGGATTACAATACGAAATTATTGAAGAAGGAACAGGCGCTAAGCCAACTGAAACCAATCAAGTTACCGTTCATTACCATGGAACCTTAACAGACGGCACCGTATTCGACAGCAGCATCAGTCGGGGAACTCCAGCTAGTTTTGGCGTTAACCAAGTTATTAAAGGTTGGACAGAAGCGTTACAATTAATGCCTGAAGGATCGAAATGGAAACTTTATATTCCACAAGATTTAGCTTATGGATCAAATCCTCATCCAGGTGGACCAATTAAACCATATATGGCGTTAATCTTTGATGTCGAGCTTATTGCTATTAATTAATACATGACAAAATCCTTAATTATACTCACTTTCTTTCCTCTTGCACTCATCTCTTGTGGAGGAGAAAAGGAAGCGAAGGATCCAAACAAAGTGATCGTTGACACACCTTATCTCTTTCCTGATTATCAGCATAGAATAAGTTATTGTATAGGTTTGGACCATGGTTTTACTGTGGCTCAAGTGTATGAAGGTGAGCGTACAACGGGGAAGTTCAACCTTGCTGATATCGAAGCTGGCTTAGTTGACTATTTGGGAGACGGGGAATTACGCATTAGTATTTTTTCGATTGACAGCATTTTAGAACTTTACCTTGGTGAAAATGGGGAAGTCAACGAATCGTTGGTATCAAAAAGTGATGCGAGTTATGCGATAGGACTTGTAGAAGGCCAAACGTTGGTCGGTTCTATGGTAGGCAGAGGAATTGATCAGCAAATGATCATAGAACAACTGGTAGCCGGTGTGAGTGACGGAATGAATAGCCTGCAACCACGCATAACCCTGGGTGAGGCGCGAACAGAAGTCAGCGCGTATTACATGGAAATGAACCAAATAATGGGCGAAAGCTTTTTGGCAAAAAATGCACAAAATGAAAGCGTGATCTCAACCGAGAGTGGATTACAATATGAGGTTTTTAGAGAAGGAACGGGAATACGCCCTAACCTAACAGATTCAGTAACGGTGCACTATACTGGGCGATTTATTGATGGACGCGTATTTGAATCTACAATTCCCTCTCAACACCCCGCTACATTTACACCGCTTGGTGTTATACCGGGTTGGCAAGAAGGACTTTTGCTGATGCGTGAAGGAGGATCTGCACGTTTTTTTATTCCACACCAACTTGCGTATGGGCCTACAGGAAGTGGACCGATCGAACCGTTTTCGGCTTTAGTCTTTGACATTGACTTATTAAAAGTGAAACGATTTAATCCATAGCCCTGCCGAAGAAACGAGAAAGAAATTTACGTATTTTCACGATCCCATCCTCCTCCAGAAAAAGGAGATAGACGAGACACATGATAATGCCGAAAGTAAAAATCCCCATTCCAAATGCAATACCTAGATGCAAAGCAATACCTACCGTTAAAAATTGAATTTTCAGCGGCTTAATCCAAACTAAAACAGGAAATAATCCTTGATAGAGTAAAACTAAATACGTTACAATTAAACTTAGAGTAGGCGAATCTGAAAAGAGAAACCGCATACTTTCACCAGAAAAAGCATCCACTCTTGCTATATACATCATGGCGCTTCCATCCAACCAATGCCCATCCGTTAATTTATAAAGCGTTGAAAAAAAGTATAAAATCATTACCTGTATGATAATGATCCAATAAAATGTATTATTCAACACGTTTTGAAGAAAGGAAGTGCCTCCTACCCTGTTCGATTTTGCTGTAGGATCTTCAATAAAAATAAGGTAAAAAAGTAAAAGTGACATCAATGCTTCGCCTCCTGTGAAAGCCAAATACCCTTTAACAAAAAGATTTGCAGTGAAAAAATAAATCAGCACAGCCATAAGTCGCGGCCAAACCTTTACAATACCTAGAATTAAAGCCAGAATTTGGCCAACTACAAAAATCAGCATGATCCATGGTCTCCCTGCGTTAATGGGGTGGCTTAAGAAATTAATTAAAACACGACTTCCTTGTCCATACCATGGCACAGATGTATTCCATCCCCCCGTACCGACAATACCGTGATAACCATATAATTCATATGCTATAGGAAGTAGCGAAAGGGCATTAATCAACAAGAAAAAATAAAACACTTTTCTGAAAAAGGCAACCTTTTCTCCAAATGGAAAGGGACGAATGAATTGATATGCCAAGCGATCCAACATTAAAACCGATAAATTGGTAAAGTCACAACATGTCCCTGAAGCGTTACAACATCTTCTAAGTAAAATCTAATTTCTGCCGACTTTGGAGCTTTATCAAAGAGATAATTTGCATTTCCGAAGATATAATCCTTTATTTTAAAATAACTATAGCCTTGAAAAAAGTCATTCATTTTTTCTTCCGGAACCGAACACTCTTCCCTCATATCTAAATATTCCAGATCCAAACTAAGCCAATAGATCAAATTTGATTCGGCCAAAACCAGCTCTCCATAATGAAGCCCCTTTGTCCAATCGTGCATCTTTTTTGCCTCATCTGTTGGTCGAATCCAACCTGAAGTATCACCTTCTTCAAAGACGTAAC
>JALQVX010000057.1 GCA_023263555.1 Crocinitomix sp. | reverse complement strand
GTATTTGTATATTTCCCACACAAAGGAATCCATGTAGCACCGCCATCCGTCGAGATCATGAACTGAACATAATCATAATCATTTTCAATCTCCCATTGCGCATAAAAAGTAACATAAGCATACGTTGCGTGTTGCAAATTAAAGGATTGATCAAGTGTGATTGACTTATTGACATTATTCCCGTATGTCCCATCATAAGGACTGTCCGTTATACAATTATCAGGCGAAAAATAAATTTCGTTTGTAAAATCCCAATCTCCAACCCAATGTGTTAGATCTGAGCAATCATCAAAGAATATTTCCGTTCCTCCTCCATAGGTCTTGGTTAAAGTGTCGTGTCTGATCCATAGGCCATTATCCGTATGTAATACATATTTGATTTCATCTCCAAAACTGATAGCTGGTTCTAGGGTATAGCTGATGGAGTCTTCTTCGATTTCCATAATACTTAAAGAGTGAACATTTTCCGAACCGACACTTACGATACCAGTAAGTGGTGTTATCGAAACAGTAAAATCACCTTCTTCTCGACCTAACCGTTCGATTGAATAATTAAAATAACCAGCAATACCGTCAATCCGACTTGCTTCCAAATCACTTGTCACCGCGTAGACATGTGGCATATGTGATAAAACCAAATTTGACCAAAACATTTCTTGACAGGTAGGAATAATTTGCGAGCTACTGGGCCAAAAAGAATTTCCAACTTCTGGCGTCATAGCAAAAATAGCTGTTTCATCAGTGATGTACATCCAATCGTCTGAGTCACCAGCAGCAGGATAAAGCGCCGTAGCCTTTTGAGCGGTATAATTATTATACAAGGCCATGTGATTCGAATAGCGCTCGAAATAATCATGATCTTCGGCAAATTCCGCATAAGCCCAGCCAATAGGGAAGAGCAATAAGTCGCCATGAGCATGTGCATTGAAAGCGAACTCAAAATCATGATTTTCACAAAACCATTTGATCGCTTGAGTTTCGGGTTCTGAAAAAGCCGAATCACCAGCGAATGTGTCGTTATTTTCATCCGGAGAAGTTCCACTCTCATTCCAATGATAGGAATAGTTACGATTTAAATCGACCCCTTTATTGGTTGTACCAATATCCGGGTTTCGATTTTTACGGTGCATGCCGCCTCCACCTGGATTTGTGGTCTGATTGCGTTTATATCCATCTGGGTTGATCATGGGAACAAAATACAATTCCGAATGATCCACCAGATATGTAATTTCTTCATCCACCCCATAATTCTCTAATAAATACCACATGTAAAATATCGTTTGCGACAAACTCATAGGTTCTCTCGCATGGTGCAAAGCAGTGTACAATACTTCGTGCTCGTCTTCGTCCACCTCAGGATTATCCGAAATTCGTACCCAATGTAAAGGCCGTCCTTCCCATGTTTCAAAATCACCAATTGGCGCCTTTTCAGTAATTAAATCTGGATAGGCCAAACGCATGGCATCTAATTCAGCCAAAAACTCTTCATAGGTATAATATCCACCCATTGATCCCAAACTGAAATTACTCGGTACCGTAACATTTGATCCCGTTTCACCCCCGATTGATGGGCATTCTGTTCGATCCGCCCTAGGGTCTGCATCATGGCTATGCGCCTCATAATACGCTGCCACATCAGGAATCAAAACCTCAAAATCTACACCCATACTGGCAAGTTGCTCTATTTCCAATGAAGATAAATCAGTGATAAACCATTCGCCTTGTTTGTGCTCTCCGTGATCTATTGTGATGCCCGCAGCTGCAATATACATGAGTTGCTCATGCGAAGCATTGATCTTAATTTTAGAATAAATAAGTTGATTAAATCCAAGAAACGGAAAGAACAACGCGAAGAACAGAATCGTATTTTTTTTCATGAGTATGCATTTGATTAGGTTAAAGATACGAATAATTAACTTTTATCTTCTCTATCTAAAACACAAAATAAATATCCGTCTTGCACTGAAATAACACCTTTTCTACAAAAAATCTGAAGTAGGTCTTTTCTTTTCGTCATTCTTGATTATATTTACAAAAAATTAAAGATCATGTCAGCAGAAAATTCAAATCGCCCTTACTTTGATGATTCAACTTCAATCCTCGTTCCTATCTACGTTGTTATTTGTTTAGTTATCATTTTTGGTACCATCCTCTTCGGATAAAAGGTTGTTCGTTTGGATTGGTTTCTAATCCATATGAAGTTTTCTTAATTCGACTCTGATGCCATTCAATTCCTTGTTTTCTTGGTTCATCAAAAAGCGAATCCATCAAATTGATTTATTCAAAAAGTACCCTATTGATGTTCAGCACGAGGTGTTTCATCAATTACTCGACCACGGTTCAAAAACTGAATGGGGTAAAATGCATGATTTTACAGGAATTTCATCCTATACTGATTTTAATCAAAATGTACCCCTAACCAATTACGAAAGTATCGAGCCATACATTAAACGGTTACTGAATAATGAGCAAAACTTATTGTGGGATACTGATATTAAATGGTTTGCCAAATCTTCCGGAACTATGGTGGCGCGGAGCAAATTTATTCCTGTTTCCAAAGAATCACTTGAAGAATGTCATTATAAAGGAGGAAAAGATTTATTGAGCCTTTACTATAATCAGATTCCCGACCGAAAACTCTACAAAGGCAAACATTTAATTTTGGGAGGAAGCGCTGAGATTAATTACTTAAATTCAGATTCCTATTTTGGTGATTTATCCGCCATCATTTTAAAAAACATGCCATGGTGGGCTGAATTGCGACGAACACCTGCCAAAGAAATTGCTTTGATGAGTGATTGGGAAGAAAAAATTGAAAAGTTAGCGCATTCGACGATCAATCAAGATATCTATATTTTAGCTGGTGTGCCGAGTTGGACTTTAATACTGTGTCATAGAGTACTCGAAATTACGGGAAAAAAGCAATTGCGAGAAGTGTGGCCAAATCTCGAACTGTTTATGCATGGCGGGGTGAATTTTGAACCTTATCGCGAACAGTTTAGACAACTCATTCCTTTTGATGACATGAATTATGTAGAGACATATAATGCCTCTGAAGGATTTTTCGGTATTCAAGATGATTTTAAGATAAATGAACTCCTCTTAATGTTGGATTATGGTATTTTCTTTGAATTCATTCCTATGTCTTCTTTTGCGGGGGTTGAATCGAAAAAAGTAATCGCATTAGAGGATGTTGAATTAGGGGTGAATTATGCCCTTGTGATTTCGACGAATGGAGGACTTTGGAGATACATTATTGGCGACACGATTCGTTTTACGAACAAGACACCTTACCGGTTCAAAATTACTGGTCGTACGAAAAGTTTTATCAATGCTTTTGGCGAAGAGCTTGTGGTTGAAAATGCAGAACAGGCTATTGCTAATGCCTGTTTACAAACCGATACAAGAGTGTTAGAATATACCGTTGCTCCGATTTATATGGAAAACGGAAAAGGCGGTGGGCATGAATGGTTAATTGAATTTGCAACTGAACCGCTTAACATAAATGCCTTTACCTCGATTTTGGACAAGGAATTAAAACGTCTGAATTCGGATTATGAAGCCAAACGTACGGGAGATATATCCGTTCAACCTCCCCTTGTGAAAGTTGCGCCAAAAGGTTTGTTTGAATCATGGCTGAAATCAAAAGGGAAGCTCGGTGGTCAGCATAAGGTTCCTCGACTTTCAAATGATCGTTCATTAATGGACGAATTATACCTCCTCCAATAGCCTAATTTGTTTGTTCTCACTAACAGTCCAAAGCCTGAAGCAACAACGAATAGTGTGGCTAAAACTAGAAATCCCATCTTCCAAAAACAAACGTCAATACAACACCAACAATAATCATCACGAAAGCTAAAACAAGATAAAAATAGAGGAGATACTTAGAGGTTGTTGGAACTTTTCGGTGAAAATCAAATTCCAATTCAGCTAAAATTATCATAGTTTCCCGCACTTTATCAGTACCAAATTTATGATCATTTCTTAACGCTGCACGCACCTGCGTATTATCTATTTGCCCTAAAATCAATGTCGATAGGATGTTCCATGGATGCTTATTCAAGTCCCTCCATATCCATATTATTGAATAATTCGAATAACTCTAAATAAAGTACGAACGTTTCGGCTCGGTATAATTTGGTCTTTGTTGTAGAATTTGCATCATTGTATATCGTTACTTCTTCTGGCATGTCATCTTCGAGATTATAATCCCAAGAAGAAGGAACCAAAAGTTGCCCTTTGATCACACTTGCGTCCACCTCATCATAGGTCTTACCTTCATACGTAAAGCTCTTATT
>JALQVX010000031.1 GCA_023263555.1 Crocinitomix sp. | reverse complement strand
ATTGAAGTTAAATTCAATATGTGAACCTATTATTGTCGTAAGTCTGGCAACGTTGTCTTGAGCCCGCAAGTTACCGCAGCAAACGAGAAGGACAAAAAACAATCGGTTAGACATGTTCAATAGATTTTAGGCGTTAATAATTCAAAAAACAGCTATTCACTTTTGATTAATTCAAACGCAAATAGCTGTTTTAATGGTGTTAACCAAATTTTATAATGCCGCGAGTTCGAAAAGTACGCTCGTTACATAACGGTCTGGAATTGGACTCGGGTTTTGCTCCAATAGAACAACCGGATTCATAGTTGCTGGTGCAGCACCCACTTCAGCTGTTCCAGCTCTCCAAATAATTGTAAAATCATTGTCTAAAACGTCCCCAGCACTGCTTAAAGGATCCCCGTTATCTGTAATCAATACAACCGGAAATTGTTCTAATGCTGAAACTTCTGTACCATCTACTGTTGGCGCCGAAGTTAGTTCGGTACCAAACGTGTGAATGCCGTTAGAAACAAGCGTGAATCCAACATTGTCTAATGTCAATAGATTCGCAGGATTGTCAGTTCCGATAAACGTAGCTTGTTCCGATCCATAACTAAGTTCCCAACGAGTAGAAGATGCTATAATGAAATTTGAAACATACATTGGATCTGATGTAGCTGGATTCGCAGAGCCAGATGTACCTGCATCTCCAGATAAACCTGAACGATAATCCTCAATGCTATTAAATGTGAATTCAATATTTCCGCCATCAGTAATTGACATTCGGAGAACTTGGTTGAGATTTACTGCCAATGGAATTACGTTTCTGTCACGCACTGCTTGTCCATATGATGTGGCTGTGATTGCTATTAGTGCGATTGCAATTGAATAAATTTTTTTCATGAGAATTATTTTTTATTTGAGTAAATGTACGTAAATTCTAAATCGTAACTGTTTTTTTATTTTTTTTATTGGTTATTTTTTAGATGAATATTTGTTTTAGTTGCATAAACACAGGTATTCGATCGATAAAAAAATTTTTTTTACTCAATCCAAAGCGGTTTTAAGGTTTACACCCGAGAAATTAACGTATTTTAACTCATTTATTTTTTTAATTTTGTTCATTTTACTTAAGACTACTGTTCATGTGCAAACGATTACTTTCCTTCTTACTTTTGACATTTATCAGCTCCGGTTTTGCGCAGGATTTTGAGGTGTCACCTGTTATACTCAATTTTTCTGCTAACCCTGGCGAAATACAACAGGCAACTGTCACGATTCGTAACCATGCCAATATCAAGCAAGGTTATACATTTGCTTTTGGTGATTTCGAAGTGGATGCCGAAGGCAACAAAAAAAGAATGCCTGCCGGCACTTCTTCTAGATCGTGTGCAAATTGGATTACTGTCAGTCCGGCTTTTATTGAACTTAATCCAAACGAAGAACGACAAATTACAGTTATTATGACGGTTCCCGAAGACGGCAGTTCTACACGTTGGGGAATGATTTATGTGCAAGCTGCAGAAGAACAAAATGAAAATCCAGTTGATAAGCAACTTACAACGGGTATCAAGGTTGTGCCGCGTATCGTGATTCAAGTGAACCAATCGCCAACAATTAACACGAATTTTAAAGCCTCCATTGCTAATTTAGTAGAAGTAACAACGCAGGGTGATTCGCTCCGTGCCTTTAGTGTTATTGTCACCAATACCGGCGATAAAATAATTGAAGCTTCGGTTGGTCTCATGTTGGCCGAATTAGAAACTGCGATCCAACAAAAGTTTCCGGTGACTATGCAGCGCGTTTTCCCAGGTGAATCTAGGACATTTACATTGTATTTGCCCGCAAATAGTGGAACAGGTCGCCACGTATTAGCTGCTATCTTGGATTACGGACATGGAACTGATTTGGAAGGAACACAACTAATTTTAGATCTTTAACTATGCGCTTTCTCATCTTTGCTATTTTTCTAATTATTTCACTTGTTGCTTCTTCTAAATTAAAACAAACAACCTATTGGGACGCGGATAGAAAAATAATCAAAGAAGTATTCTTTTATAAATTGATAAAAGGCGATACGATTAAACATGGCGATTATCAACTGTTTTATGAAAACGGTGCTTTGTGGCAACAAGTAGAATATAAAAATAATTTACTTGAAGGTCGGTGGATTGATAATCACCCGAATGGAAGTAGAAAACAAGATTTGTTCTTTGTTAAGGATTTGTTGGAAGGAGAGGTTCGAACGTATTACGAAACAGGTCAACTTTTTCAAATTTCAAATTTTAAGAGTGATATCCTCAATGGTCAATTAACAATCTATCATCCTAATGGTAAGTTGATGGAAATAAACCAATACCAAAACGGTATTCTCAACGGCGAATCTCAGGGTTACTATTTAGACGGTACGCTGCGATATGTTACCCATTTTATTGACGGTTTTGAAAGTGGTAAATCCGAACGATATTACGAAAATGGTAATATACAAGAAAGAGCAACAAAGGTTCGTGGGCAATACAATGGTGAATTTTTAGCCTATCATAAAGAATACGCAAATGTCGTTCAAAAAAAGTGCTCTTATGTAAATGGATTATTAGAAGGCGAATTTATTGGATTTTATCCTTCAGGAAACCGCATGAATCACTGTGTTTACATAAAAAATCAGATTGAAGGAACATACACTGAGTACTTTGATCTTTCTTTGCAAGAGATCTATACAACAGGGAGATACGAAGGTGGACAAAAGACTGGAATTTGGAAAACATTTTATCCAACTGGTGAACTCTATTACGAGGGGGAGTATATTGAGGATTTAAAGGAGAATGAATGGAAAGTATATTATCCAAGCGGTCGGATCAAACAGGTTGGCAAGTATCGCGCAGGTTGGGAAGTTGAAAGATGGAAGTTTTACGGAGATAAGGATGGAGAAGTCGTTATGGAAGGAAATTTTTTGAAAGGACTCCGTGACGGGGAGTGGCTATTTTACTATCCATCTGGAAATATAAAGGTGCGTTTATTTTATAATAGCGGATTGCGTCAAGGCTGGGGGAGTGGCTTTAATGAAGCAGGAGAAGAAATTGAACGGGCATTTTATCGCAATGACATGCAAGTGGAACCGCCACAGTAAGTCGCTAACTTTATTCTCAATCCTTCCCATACGGAAATCATGCCGATAGATATTTCTAATTTTTAATTCATTAGGAATACAGCATTGGAGTTGACGGAAATGATTTATCAATCACATTTGAACGAGATAAAAACAGGGAGCTTGGATGTGTTCAAGCTCCCTGTTTGGTGTCTTAATTCGTTGAATTAAATCTTAACAACCTTTACAAGAGATGTTTTATTTGCAGTTGTTAAAGTGATTAAATAGGTTCCTGGTGCCAGATTAGTTAACGAAACTTCTTCACTAGACACACCAACCCCTTGACCTAAAATTTGGCCGTTCATTGCGCTTATCGAATATGAAAAATGTCCATCAGTTAGAATAGTAATAACAGAAGCCGTTGGGTTTGGATAAATAGTAATTTCTTCTTCACCATAATTTGCTAGACCCAATTGGCTATTTACGACAATCGTTTCTGTTGCCGAGCAGCCTGCAGCGTCAGATATTACAACTATGTAGGTTCCTCCAGCAAGCTCTGCTAAGTCTTCCGTATCATCAAAATCACCGGTGCCATCATTGTCCCAATCAAAAGTATAGCTAGGTGTTCCTCCAGCAACAGTTAAATCAATAGAACCATCCACTCCAACTGATTCGTCAATAACAGTATACGATAGCACGATTTCTGCATTCA
>JALQVX010000355.1 GCA_023263555.1 Crocinitomix sp. | reverse complement strand
TGCGGGCAGCTTTGATACGGCATATCTGGCGAACCTGCCGAATATGATCGTCATGGCGGCTGCGGATGAAGCAGAATTGTCAACTTGAGTCGTATCAGTGACCACTGTCATAGAAGGTCTTGTATAACTTTGTCTTTTGATTTCTTCAACAGGAATCTCGCGCGCATCTAATCGATTGAAAGGATGGTTTTTATCGATTGAATACTGCATCAAATTAATCAACGTATTATCCTCGTCTTTCTTAAATAATCGCTTTTTATGATCAAATTGAGTGGATTGAAATACAAATCGTTCATTATTTGCATCAAAACTGATACGACCAAAAGGCTCTCCATTATCTTGCGCTTTATCCGATTCATAATTGTTAAGAATCAAATCAAGATTGATTAAAATTAAGCCCCACTCGCGGTATTCGGCTGGAATCGAGCGCACATCTAGTTCAAACGCACTTGTGCCATAGCCATTTTTAGAATAAGTCACGGTGTACAATTGACCGAGCGGTAAATCAAAATTAAATTCACCACCATGGTCCGAATCGGTTGTTAATACGACCTTTCCGCTTGATTCTTTAACGATTAGTTTTGCTTTTGCTAAACTTCCTTCTACCTCTAGTTGTTTCTCTTTCTTAAAAATTGATTTTGTATCATCATAGGTATATCCAAGAACGGTTCCATTGACCGAAATTTTATCGTGCACATGTTGCGTAAACCCATAAAAGGAAAAGAGGCATCCTATAATTGTAATTCTAAGGTCTAACATCATCTGCTGCAGTCTAAGGAGAAATGTATATTTTGTTCTGAATTCCTCTAGTTAATCGTTGTCCATCACTTTGTCTGACGCACAAAAAGGGCTACTGCTTCGATATGACTCGTATGAGGAAATTGATCGACAAAAGTCAGTTTTTTAAGCGCGTAACCAAATTGAGCTAAATCCTTTGCATCTCTTGCTTGAGTTGACGGATTACAAGAAATATAAACGATTTGTGCCGCCCCTAAATTCATGACTTTCTGTAAGGTTTTTGGTGCAATTCCCGCACGCGGGGGATCTAACATAATCGTATGAATTTTGCCTTGAAAATTAGGGTATTCGTTCAAAAACTTCCCAACATCAGCTGCATAAAACTCTAAATTCTCGATTCCATTTCGTTGCGCATTGCGTTTTGCATCTTCAATCGCTTCAGGAACAATATCCACACCGATTACTTTAACACGTTCGATTTGTTTGGCCATAATTTGACCTATCGTTCCCGTTCCACAAAATAAGTCCATCAATATTTTATCGCTCAAATCAAATGATTCTTGCGCATACGCAATCGCTTTCGCATACAATCGCTCGGCACTTTTTGGATTTGTTTGAAAAAAACTTTCCATACTGATTTCGAAAGAAAGCCCCAATAACTCTTCTAACACAATCGGCTCACCATAGAGCAGGCCATTTTCTCCATTTTCAATTTTAGCCCGATCGGCAACATCATCATTTACGGTATGTTGTAATCCAGCCAAGCGATCACCGAGCAAATCAACCATAAAAGCTGTAAATGCTACCTTGTCAAAACTTTCTAATCCTTGTGAAGAAGTAACTAAATTTAAAAGGAGTTTGTTCTGTGCAAAGGATTTTCGAACAACTAGGTGTCTGAAAAAACCAATCTTTTTAGGTGGATGCCATGCTGGCAAGTTCGTTTGTTCCAAGTAATTTCTGATCTGGCGTAATCTTTCTTCAAAAGCAGCATCAAAAAGTCCATCCGGCCCATCTAAATTTTCAACTTTCCACCATGTACCTCTTGTTTTAAACCCCAGCGCAAATTGATCGTCTAACTCTTCCCCACTCTCCAAGTCCTGTCGAATTGTTGAAAAAGAATATTCCATCTTATTGCGGTAATTGAATATTTCAGGGGATTCGATATATTCATCAAAGACAGCCTGTACATCCTTAATCTCCCCTATTCTCCTATACTGTTCTAAAGTAGAGGCAAGTTTATATTGATGCTGTAATTCGATTGGCAATTGGATGTATGGTGCACCCGAAATCGGTTGATAAGGTAAATTTTGTTCATCTTTCGAGCGTTTTATAACTTCCAATAATTTACATTCAGCGAATTTTTTCCTCTTTTTAGCAATTCGTGCACGCACCGTTTGTCCTGGAATTGTATTGTCCACAAAAATAATATACTGTCCATTATCTGTTTCGTGCCTTGCAATTCCTTTACCCCCAAAGGCATATTCTGTAATTTCAACAACAATTTCGTCTCCTCTTTTCATAGGTTTCCATAAGTAATTCAGCACATTCAACAACCTGTTTAATTCGCCAATTTTTGACCGTAAATTTAATGATTTGATCCGTTTATTGCACC
>JALQVX010000320.1 GCA_023263555.1 Crocinitomix sp. | reverse complement strand
AATTAGTTGTTACAGATTCAATTCCATTAAAAAGAACATCAACAAAAATTAAGGTATTGACTGTGGCTAAATTATATGCTGATGTCATGACTAGTTTAATTAATCAAGAGTCGATTAGTAAACATTTTTAAAACGTAAATCGACGTGGCAAAATAACACCACGTTATAAATAAACAAATAAAATGAAAGAAGTATCATTGAGCGGTTCGGTAAGATCGAACGTAGGGAAAAAAGATGCGAAAGCTGTAAGAGTAGCAGGCGAAGTGCCTTGTGTAATTTATGGTTCAGGCAAACAAATCCATTTCAGCGTTAAACACGTGGACATGGAGAAATTGGTTTATACGCCAAATGTTTACATCATTAATATTAATGTTGATGGAACTGAAATGCGTACAATCATTCAAGACATTCAATTTCACCCAGTAACAGATAAAATTCAACATGTTGATTTTATTGAATTACAAGCGGATAAAAAAGTAAAAGTAAATATTCCGGTAATCCTTTTTGGAAGATCTCCAGGGGTTTTATCAGGGGGTAAACTACAACAAATTTTTAGAAAAGTAAAAGTTTTTGCTACGCCTGACAACTTGCCTGATTCAATTAAAGTTGATATTTCTAAACTTAAAATTGGTCAAGCAATTCGTATTCGTGACATTAACAATGACCAGTTGAACATCATCAACGCACCAAGTGCTGTTGTATGTTCGGTTAAAATGGCTAGAGGTGCGGTTGCAACTGCTGGTGATGACGAAGAAGAAGGAGCTGAAGCTGCTGCAGAAGAAACAGCAGAAGCATAAAATTATAGATTTAATTTATTGGGAAGGCTGTTACGTTGTAGCGGCCTTTTCTTTTTTTATTACTTTCGTTTAGCATGAAATATTTGATTGTAGGACTGGGAAATCCGGGTGGAAAATATAGTGAAACCCGACATAATATTGGCTTTAAAGTTGTTGAGCGCATAGCGAAAGAGGCTGATGTAGCCTTTGAAACTGTTAGGCTTGGTGATGTGGCAGAAGTAAAATATAAGGGTAAAAAGCTAATTCTTTTGCAGCCTTCTACTTATATGAATTTAAGTGGTAAGGCGCTTAACTATTGGATGCAACATGAAAAGATAACACTCGATCGTGTTTTAGTTGTGACAGATGATTTAGCCTTGCCTTTTGGTAAACTAAGATTGAAAGGAAAGGGAAGTGATGGAGGGCATAATGGCTTGAAAGATATTATTGCGACACTCGGACATACCAATTTTGCTCGGTTGCGATTTGGTGTTGGTGCCGAATTTTCAAAAGGACAACAAGTGGATTACGTGCTCGGAGAATGGTCTTTAGATGAACGGGAAACATTAGACGAACGCATTCAAGTTGCGGCAGATACAATTAAGAGTTTTGCAACGATCGGGATTGAGCGAACTATGAATTTTTGGAATAATAAATAGTATAAATTGAATTGTTTTTCAATAAGATAGATTATTTTTAAAATCGAAATTTAAGCGATCATTTTATGAAATATAGTATTGTAACTCTCTTTGTCTGTGCTCTTCTTTCATCTTTCACTATCTCTTCAGAATTAAATTTTGGAGGTGATCCTGCTGGATGTTTAGACGATCTGGATGTACAAAAGCGATTTACACCAAATGGAGACGGTGAAAGCGAAACTTTTTACATTCCTTTTCCGTGTGACCCTCAATCTTTTGAAATTGAAATATTTGATAGATTCGAAGAGGAACTGTTTGTTTCAAAGGATTTCAAATTTGCTTGGGATGGTAATGACTTAAAAGGCAATCCTTGTCAGAATGATGTGTATAACTGGAAGATTCGGTATATGTATCAAATGAATTATGTGGAAGTTTCTGGACAAGTTTTGTTACTCCGATAAGTATTAACCTTTCTCATTTGATGTGTTTTTGTATTGGTGCAGATAAGCTGTATCAGAAAGGTTGAAGTCTGCATTTATATAGATGGTGAAAATAGAGTCTTTTTCATAATCTAGTGCATTCTTTAGTAGGCGTGATTTGCGTCGTTGGGGTCCAACCACATAACTTGAGTAATAGTTGATAAAATAATACCTTGAAAAAGGCAAATCATCAATTAGTATACTTTCACCCTTAACTTTTTCTAAGTTGAGAAGAAATTGGCCAAGAGCCGTTACGTCTTCTTCCCAAATGAGTTGGTCTAATCGAATTTCACCGTTTTTAAAATGCTTGTAACCCCATTGTGTTTTCTCGCAAATTTCAGCTGTTTTATTCAAATCGGCAGCTTGCCCATGTCGATTGTAAAGCCTTAAAGACAGATCATAATACTCTTCCAAGCCAGTATGTTCTGCGAAATCAAGTTTACGATATAAGAGTTTAAACGCACCTTCCTCTTGATCGTGAATGCGCTTCAATAAGATCTCGTGAGAGATTTGCCTAGTGTCATAGAATTTTGGCTGTTTTATTCCTAAAACAGCTTTCACCAGAAAACCACATGAATGAATAGCTAGAATTAAAAATAAAAGAAAGGTAATCCTCTTAATACGCATGGCAGTCACAGACATTACTTAAGTATATGATGTTGTCCTTTCCTTAACGAATAGAGATACCTTTTAATATGCTTATTGAAAAGGGCTGATATACTATCCTATCCTTCGAATATCTGCCCCTAAATTATTCAATCGTATGTCAATATCTTGGTAGCCACGATCGATTTGTTCGATATTGTGAATGGTCGATTTTCCTTCAGCTGATAAAGCGGCTATGAGCAAAGAAACGCCGGCGCGAATATCCGGTGAAGTCATACTAATACCTCTCAAAGGTGTTTGATGATCCAACCCAATAACAGCTGCGCGGTGCGGATCACAAAGAATGATTTGTGCGCCCATATCAATCAATTTATCGGTAAAGAATAGGCGTGATTCGAACATTTTTTGATGAACGAGTACTGAGCCTTTTGCTTGAGTAGCTGTTACCAAAATAATACTTAATAAATCTGGCGTAAATCCCGGCCAAGGTGCATCTGAAACAGTTAATATTGACCCATCAATGAAGGTGTCAATCGTATATGAATCTTGAGCAGGAATGTATAAATCATCTCCTTTTTGGTCAATTTGAATGCCCAGTTTTCTGAAAACCGTTGGAATAATTCCCAAATCAGGATAGCTTACATCTTTAATGGTGATTTCAGATTTGGTCATAGCCGCTAAGCCAATGAATGAACCAATCTCAATCATATCTGGTAAAATGCGGTGAAAACAACCGCCTAAAGATTTTACGCCTTTAATTTTAAGCATGTTGGAACTAATTCCTGAGATTTTAGCCCCCATGCTATTTAACATTTTGCACAATTGCTGCAAATAAGGCTCACACGCTGCATTGTAAATTGTCGTTTCACCTTTTGCTAAAACTGCCGCCATCACAATATTGGCCGTTCCTGTTACAGAGGCTTCATCCATATGAATGAATGTTCCGGTCAATTTATCACCTTCTACAGTATAAAAATGTGTAGCGGGATCATAATTAAATTTTGCGCCGAGATGTGTAAATCCTTCAAAGTGTGTGTCTAAACGTCTTCTACCAATTTTATCACCACCCGGTTTAGGCATATATGCTTTTCCAAATCGGGCCAAAAGGGGACCAATGATCATAATGGACCCTCTAAGTCCAGAAGCACGTCTTGTAAAATCTTCTGTTTTCAAATATTCTAAATCAATGTCTGCGGCTTTGAAATTATACGTGCCTTTTTCCACTTTCTCTACTTTTACACCCATGGCTTGTAAAAGGGTGATAAGTTTATTGACATCAATAATATCTGGAATGTTGCTGATTGTTACTTTTTCAGATGTCATTAAAACGGCGCATAAAACTTGCAATGCTTCGTTTTTTGCACCTTGTGGAATTAGTTCTCCTTTGAGCGGTTTTCCGCCATGAATTTCAAATGCCCCCATGCTTGATTAGAATCTTTTACGGTTATTTTTATTACGGTTTTGGTTCTGATTTTGGTTTTTGTTCCGATTTTTATTCGGTTTCTTACCGCCGTTATTATTGTTATTGTTTGCACTGATGCCTTGCGCTTTCAATACAGATGCCGTGGAAGGCAAAAAAGAAACATCTGTTAACTTAATCTTGCCATCTGATAATTTACCCAAATGATCAATAATCATATCATCTTCAATGGAGGTGGTATTGAACGTTAAGTAAAATTGTTTCATCATGCAAGCAATGGTATGAACAAGAGCTGTTTGCTCTTCTTTATCTTCCATTTCTAAAGCTTTCACAATTAATTTCTCCACGTTTTTACCGTAATGTCCAATTTTAATCTTCGACTGTGGGTAGGCCACACGATTAGGTGGCTCACTTAATGTTTCTCGATTCGGAAGGGGGTAAGGTGAGTCAACGTCTAATTCGAAATTAGACATAATGAACAAATGTGTCCACAATTTTGGTTTGTACTCCTCCACATCTCGTAATTCTGGCTTTAGTTCGCCCATTACTTTTATTATCGACTCTGCAACTCTATTGCGCTCATCACGATCCGCTATTGAAACTGCGTGATCTACCATCTTCTGTACATTACGCCCATACTCAGGAATGAGCATTTTAGGACGTGCAGTATTGTATTCTAATGCATCTATTTCCAACATATATTTCAAATGTACTATTTTTTGAAGGATTTTATCTCGCTAATGGGTTATGATATCAAAACTATCTTGTTAATTAGCTATTATTCTCCAGTGGTCTAAACCTCTTCTACTTTATTTAATTATTTCATTTGTTTGAGTGCTTCACTTACCGAATTTGTCGGCATTTTACAGGCACCTTCAATGCAAACAAAAATCGTGGTTTCGTCCATAAATTTTCCTTCTAACATGGCAAGTGTACTTTCCGTTGCAGCTCCCATCAACAATTTGTTTGGAATATAATATCCACTCAATTCATTTACCTGTTTTTTCCAATCCTTACCAGTGATCGCTACTTCATAATAAGGGTGTGATAAATTTAAGGATAAGATGGCCCAATTTGAATAGCTGCTGCTGTACTGTTTCATATCCCCGTATACATTTACAAGCATTTGTTTCGCTTTGTCCTTATAATCCGTTTTGTCTAATAAAATACCTAAATCATAAAGCACGTTGGCCATAACTGAATTTGACGCCGGAATAACATTGTCTGTGATTTCCATCTTGCGTGTGATGAGGGCGCCTTGTTTATCCGTCGAAAAATAGAACATACCTGTTTTGTCATCATAAAAATGTCCAATGGCATAGGCTGCCATCAAATCGGCTTTTTTCAAATAATCTTCGTCGAATGTTGCCTCGTAGAGTTTTATAAAGGCCTCAATTGTAAAGCAATAATCCTCTAAAAAACCTTCGATTTTACTTTCCCCTTTTTTATAAGTATGTAAAAGTGATCCATCTTCTTTTAATTGCCGTTTCGCTATCCAGTTCGCGTTGACAATTGCAGCTTGCAAAAATTGAGGTTCGCCAAAAGCTTGATAAGCATCTATAAATCCGGTAAGCATCAACGCATTCCATGAGGTGAGTGATTTATCGTCTAAACCTGGACGAACACGTGCTGTTCGTTTTTCTAATAATTGAGTATTAATGGCGTCAGCTTTTTCGTTGACCTCTGTCAAGGTCATTCCGTTTTTGTCTGCATATTGCGCATTTGTCTCTGTGCGCAATAGAATATAATTCCCTTCCCAGGCACCTCTAACGCCAATATTATAGTAGGATTCAGCAAATTTATAATCATCTTCACTCAATATTGCTTTTAATTCTTCTTTTGACCAAACATAAAATTTGCCTTCTTCACCCTCGCTATCAGCGTCAAGCGCTGAATAAAATGAACCTTCGGTTGTCATCATTTCTCGATAAACCCAGGTTAAGGTTTGAAAAACCACTGCTTTATAAAGTGGATTTTTCGTTCGTTGGTAAGCGTGAGAATAGAGTGACACCAATTGTGCATTATCGTACAACATTTTTTCAAAGTGTGGAACTTTCCAAAATTTGTCTGTTGAGTAGCGGGCAAAACCTCCGCCAACTTGATCGTAAATTCCGCCAAGAGCCATTTTTGTTAAGGTTAAATCCACTTGTTCCATAACCGTTGTGTCTTTCGCATGAAATGCATATTGCATCAGAAACTCGTAATTGTTTGGCAATGGAAATTTTAGATCATTTTGCATACCACCTTCAGTTAAATCGAAGTAGCTAGCCCATTCGTTTACCATGGTGTCTAAAGCTTCTGTTGAAAAAGAAAAATCACCTGTATTAAGTTCTACTAAATCTGATTGTTGCACATTGTTTTCAACATTTGCCGCGTAATTTTCGATTTCTTTAGGAGATTTTTCATACTTATAAGCCAAATTATTCAGTAATTCAGTCCATTGCTGTTTTTGAAAATACGTTCCTCCGTATACGGGCCTTCCATCAGGCAGTGTAAAACAATTCAGAGGCCAACCGCCGCCGCCGCGTGTCATGAATTGAACAGCATCCATATACACCTGATCCACATCCGGTCGTTCTTCTCTATCCACCTTAATGCATATGAATTTTTCATTCATTAGGGCAGCAACTTCTTTATCTTCAAAACTTTCGTGCTCCATTACATGGCACCAATGACAAGATGAATAGCCAATGCTTATCAAGACTAACTTATTCTCTGCTTTTGCTTTTTCGAAAGCTGCATCACCCCATGGCATCCAATTCACTGGGTTATGGGCATGTTGCAATAAATAAGGTGAACTTTCATTGATAAGTTCATTCGTGTAAGCATGTGTTTCATGTTCAGAAGCATCTACAGTAGAACCCTCTTTACAACCCGCAAAAGCCAAGGTGAGAATTGAAAAAATAAGCAGTTTTTTCGTCATAGAAATAAGATTATTGCCGATCATGTAAAATGACAATCTAATTTTTAGTAAATATAGCTATCTTGCACCTTATAGGCGTAAAAAGTGCAAGAATAAAAGTCAATTCGCAGATCAAATTTTAAACTTTTAGACAAGCAAGACGATCGTCGAAATCAATTTCTATAACCAATTATAATGAAGAATTTTATACTTTTTATTGCCCTCTTCAGCGCACAGCAGGCAACGAGTCAAACCTATTTTCAACAGAAAGTAGATTATACAATTGATGTTCAATTGGATGATAAAGAAAATATGCTACGTGGGTATGAGGAGTTTGTATACCATAATAATTCAGGCCAAGATCTAACCTATATTTATATTCACCTGTGGCCGAATGGCTACAAAAATAACGAAACGGCACTTGCTTATCAGTTATACGATATGAATAATATGGTTCTCCAAAATGCATATTCTGGTGAGCGTGGTTATATCGATTCGTTGGATTTTGAGGTGAATGGTGTTAAGGTGAATTGGGAATATGATCCAGAACATATCGACATTTGTAAGGTAACCTTGAATGAGCCTCTAAAGTCCGGTCAAAGTATGATGGTGACTACACCATTCAAGGTTAAAATACCCTCTGGTGATATTTCACGAATGGGGTATGTGGGAGAATCCTTTCAAATTACGCAATGGTATCCTAAACCTGCAGTATTTGATCAAGATGGGTGGCACCAAATGCCTTATTTAACGCAAGGTGAATTCTATTCAGAATATGGAACATTTGATGTGTCAATTACGCTTCCTGCAAACTATATTGTTGGAGCAACCGGTGATCTGCAAACAGCAAGTGAAATCGAATTTTTAAATGAAAAGGCTGAAAAAACGAAAGCGAAATTTGAAAACGAAAGTTACTCAAAAAAAGGAGGGTCAAGTGCGTTCCCAGATTCTGATACGACGCTAAAAACGATTCGGTATACCCAAAAAGATATTCATGATTTTGCGTGGTTTGCTGATAAGCGTTTTGAAGTGTTGAAAGGCGAAGTTGAACTACCAAATAGTGGACGAAAAGTAACTTCTTGGGCTATGTTTGTTCCGCATCATGCTGAATTATGGTCGAATTCTATCGAATATTTAAATGATGCTACTTTCTACTATTCAAAATGGAACGGTGATTATCCGTATAATCATGTAACGGCCGTGGACGGAACGATAAGTGCGGGTGGAGGTATGGAATATCCGAATATTACCGTAATCGGAAATGCTTCCAATAAAGAAGAATTAGAGGTCGTGATTGTTCACGAAGTAGGACACAATTGGTTTTATGGTTTGTTGGGATCCAATGAACGTGATCATGCATGGATGGATGAGGGTTTAAATACCCTGAATGAAATTCGTTATATGGAAACAAAATATCCTGGCAATACACGAATGAGCGATATGGCTGGCGGTATTGTTGGTAAGGTACATTTTGATCGGTTGAGTCATCAAGATATGTCTGATTTGACTTTTGGCGTTTCAGCAGGCTATGGTTTAGATCAACCACTGAATATTGGTTCAGCAGATTATACTTCAATGAATTATGGTGCCATTGTTTATGCTAAAACGGGTTTAATTTTTCTTTATTTGAAAGATTACCTTGGTGAAGAAGTTTTTGATAAAGCAATGCAAGCCTACTATGATCAATGGCATTATAAGCATCCGCAACCAGCAGATATTCAAAAAGTATTGGAGCGTGAAACAGGTAAAGAATTAAGTTGGCTTTTCAATGACCTTATTGAAACAACGGCTCAAATAGATTATAAAATTCAAAAGGTAAAAATCAAAGATGGAGAAACAGTTGTCACAGTAAGGAATACGGGGCAAATTGACGCTCCTGTGCGAGTTGATGCACTGAGTTTTGGGAATTTGAGAGATTCAAAATGGATTGAACCCGGTAACCGTAAATCGACTGTTACTTTTAAGGGTGAGAGCTATGATCAATTTATCCTCGATAATGAACGTCAAATGCCGGAATCAAATCGAAATAACAATTATTGGAGTCGCAAAGGTTTGTTTCACCGAACAGAACCATTTAAAATGCAGTTAGGTTCTGGCTATAATCACGGAGATCAATGGAATAATTATTGGCTTCCTGCAATCGGAATGAATGTCTATGATAAATTCATGATCGGGGCTGTATTTCATAACCAATCTTTCCCAAAAAATAAATTTGAATATACATTGGCTCCTCTTTTTTCGGTGGGTAGAACGAATATTGCAGGTTTTGCAGATCTTAATTACAGCTGGATTCCTGTAAAAAATATTCGTATGATCACGCTTGGTGTAAAAGGAAGAACTTTTGGTAACGGTTATGGAATAACACCAGAAAATAATGATAGTATCTCCACCTATTACACGGTTCAACCTTACCTTAATTTTGAAATAGGTAAGCCTGCTGTTAAAAAGTATTATAAACAAAGTCTGAGGTTGCAGGGAAATTATATCCTTGAAAAAGGGTTTTATTATGACAATACTATGATGGGTGGTTCAATGGATTATCGTTTTAATTATAAAAAGCGCGTGCATGCAGTAGAAGCGGGTGTGCGCTTAGATTATTATAACTCACAAAACAACTTTAGCTATGTACCTGCGCTTTCTTATTCTTCAGAGGCCTTGAATCTAGGTATCGAAATGAAGTATGAATATGAATATTGGGATAAAAAAGATAAATCGGTTGCGTTCAGGGTATTTCTCGGTCAAAATTTATTAACGAATGGCGCATCAAATCGTTATGCATTTGCTCTTGGGGGTCAAACAGGAACGCAGGATGTTACGTATGATCAATACATGTTTGGAAGAAATAGAACGGAAGGTTTATGGGCAAATCAACGGATCGAAAATCAAGGCGGTTTTAAAACCACTTCGCTCTTTGGCTTGACAAATGGAAGTTTATTCGCAACTAATTTTTACCTCGAATTACCCTATATTCCATTTGTTGGTTTTTATGCTGATTATGGTCTTTTTGACAATGCAGGAACTATGGAGGCTGTTATGGATGCCGGTTTAGGATTCAAAATTTCTGATCGTTTAGGTGTTTATTTTCC
>JALQVX010000293.1 GCA_023263555.1 Crocinitomix sp. | reverse complement strand
CTTCATGAGGGAATCTGTTACACAATTAGAGCTAAGACATACATGATTAAGAGTGGAATTGATTTAGAGACTTTCTAACGGAATTCGTTTCTTATTTTTGATATGCTTAAAGAAGGTAGGGGTGAGGCCTGTTATTTTTTTAAATTGATTGGATAAATATGCAACACTACTATAGTGTAGTTTAAAAGAGATCTCAGTGAGACTAAGTCGATCATACATAATCAATTCTTTTACGCGTTCAATTTTATGAAGAATGATAAAATGTTCGATCGTAACGCCTTTCGTTTTGGAGAAAAGGGCAGATAAGGTATGATAATCTTGGTGCAGATGATCGGTTAAATAATCGGAGAAATTTACACGTGGCAACTCTTCTGATTGATGAATCATCTCAACAATGATGGCAACAATTTTCTCAACTAAAATTGAGTTTTCATCTTCCATGAGTTCTAAGCCATATTCACGGAGCACCTATTTCAAGTTTGATCGTTCGAGTTTGGAAATGGGTTTAGATAATTCCACTTCTCCCAATTCAAGATTCGTATAATTGAGGTCTAGTTTTTCTAATTCGGTGGCTAAAATCATTTTGCAACAAAGGCACACCATGTTTTGTACGAATAGTTTCATTCCGTCAGTTTTTGATTTAATTGATTTTACGCTAATGCTTCAATCCCAAAAACACGTTGAACGGTATTCTCTTTGTACAATCAATTTCCTTGCAAATCGTATACTTTAATTTGACTTAGTCATTGAATATCGTTACAAGGTAATTAATTATGGCGAGGTATTTTTTTTTATCGTCATAAATGTGTGATTTAAATTGATTAAAAAGCGCAATTATTCTAATTAATCGCTAGATCAAGCAGAACAATGATTAAATGCGCATGCCGAATGAAAGTCCCACAGCTATAAAATTGCGGTTAATAGGTGTGTTTTTGGTAACACCAAGAAAGGTGTATTGCCCGTAGGGTTGAATAAAACCCGTTAACTTTTCGGTGCTAAAGATATCTATGCCGAAGCCAATATTCCCTGCAATGTTTATGGTTTTATAATCGGTTAAATTGTCGATAGACGTGGCGCGATTTTTTTTACCGTCTGCGTAATAGGACACGCTCGTTGCTGAATTTGTGATATTGATCATGGCACTCGCACCAATAAGGGCATAAAATCGATTGCCGAAACTGTATTTATAATAAACAGGAATTTCGGCATGGTGATAATTCGAAATAAATCGAGCTTGAGTTGGAAAGCTCGGATCAATAATCGGTTGACCTGTAACGGGATCAACAGCAAAAATAAGATCGAATTTTTGAGAGCGCTCGCCTAAATTTTGATAGCCCAATCCCACACCAATTGACGAATGTTCTGCTAAATGATATTCGACAAAAACGGTTGCGTTTAATGCCGGTTTCCATGCTCCAATGCCTTGAAATCCCGGTTCAAAAATAGGATCGATCAAGTCGTTCGCGGTAAGTCTTGGAATGGAATAATTGGGGAAAAGCGAAACTCCAATTTCAATATTTTTCTCTTGTGCGTTGACTGAAATTCCACCAAAAACGAGGAATAAGGCAACGAGGGCTGATAAAACAGACTTCATCTGATGATTTTTTATCCAAATTAACCGATTATTTTTAAAGGAGCTCTATTTCGGCACCTATTCTCTGCAAATCGTCTCTTTTTGGAATAAAAAAAAGGGTGTTTTACCACCCTTTCCTACTTCATTCAATTTTTTTAAATTCCAAGTCCAGACAAAGATGGTTTTCTCAAGAATGTGCCCACATAAAATAAGGTGGTTACAAACATGGCGGGAATTGGGAATTCACCTGATAGGAGCACTTCTGCAAAAAGAGCACCTCCCATAAATCCAAGCATTAAAAAGAAGCCCATATTCATTGTTGTTGGTATCCAATAAAGCACAAGAATGACTAATTCTAGGGCACCAATAAAGGCCATTTTATCCGTCCAATTGGTCATGCTTGCAAAATTTTGAACCATTTCTTCGGTCCCCATCAATTTTGTTATTCCTGCCATTAAAATCATCAATGTTGCTAGAATGGAAATTGTGTATCCTGCTATTTTTCGCGCTTTTCCAATTTGACTTTCGTGTAAACTTTTCATATCTTTTTTTTTGATTAGTGTGATGCAAAAGTGCCTTCTTTCAAAAAGATGTGCATTGATGTAGATCAAGAAATGAAAAGTGGACTTAATTTTTGATAAGCACAAGGCGGTTT
>JALQVX010000263.1 GCA_023263555.1 Crocinitomix sp. | reverse complement strand
TGTGCATATTCGAGGTTATTTCCATCTCCTAAAAAAGCCTTTGTAATTTTGATCATATGAATCGAATCATTCTGATCTAATAATCCAAAAACTACAGGAGTCAATTCATATTTACCGTTTAAGCTAAAATCTGTCTCGCATGAACTCATTCCAAGGATAGCAGCTAATAAAAGGGGGAAAGAAAATTTTCTCAACATTCGGTTTATTTTAATGTACAAATATACTAATAATAACCTGCTTTCTAACTACCGGAGAATAGCTATTCATACCATTTTAGAAGTTAATAACTTGGTTTGAATTTTTCCTTGATGCGGAATTCGAATAATTTTGGCGAACCTAGAAATCTAAATCGGGAACAATCGCATGCTTAAATTTGGTTTGAATATATTATTAATTATCCTTTCTTTAAATGTCAATGCACAAGGTGAAGCTTATTATAGAAGGGTAATGGGGTGCTTAGCAAGCGATTCTCTTCAGGGTCGAGAAGGAGGAACTTTTTACGAACAGGTAGCGGCAAAATTTATTTTAGAGGAGTTTTCTTCCATTCCAAATTGTCGGGCCAAATTGCAGTCATTTCGGTTTACGAAAGATTCAATGCGTTCTAAATCTCAAAATATTATAGCCTATTTTGATCATCACGCTCCGAAAACCCTTCTCTTGTCTGCGCATTACGATCATATTGGTCTGGGAGGAGATTTGTCAATGAGTCAAGGCGTCCATGCTGTTCATAATGGTGCGGATGATAATGCGTCTGGCGTTGCATTAATGCTTGGTTTGGCGAAAGCTCTCTCTGCTGAATGCAAAACTTATAATTTATTATTTGTGTCCTATGGGGCTCATGAAAAGGGACTTTATGGATCGTCTAATTTTTTCAATAAAGCCAAAAAGTACAGATCAAAATTAGTCCTAAGTATTAATTTTGATATGGTTGGACGGATGAAAAACAACTTGTTTTATACGGATGGAACTGACGAAATAGTTGATGATATAGTGAAGGCTTCTAATGAGCAAATAACTTTCGCGAAAAGTACTTTTGATCGCATTAATACCTTAGATTCAAAATGGTTTTTTCAAGACGGTATTCCTTCATTAACTTTTTCGACAGGCAGACATATTGATTATCATAAAGTGTCTGATGATCTAGAATATATTAATTTCGAAGGAATGGAAATCATCCATTCAACCCTTCAAGAATGGCTTATCAATTGGTGTAAGTCTTAATTAGGTTCAAAAAAGATAGGTTAAGATTGCCTTACCCTCTTAATTCAAACCCCTCTAAATGCCGATTTTTTTTCGACTCTTCGATATCGGCAACAGTCACCAAAATTCCTGTTTCTTCAACGCCTCCAAAATCCTGATTTCGAGCAGTACCAAACGATTTCATAGTAGGGGAGAGCTGCATATAATTATTAATTAATGGCGGAATGTTTTCACCTCTATCTCTGCAATATTTTTGAAGTACTTTATGTCCTTCTTTAAAGTCTAACCCCTTTACCATTCCTACTATTTCATGTGTTTCTACAGTTGTATACATGGGGAATTTTGGGGTTACAATTTGATCGTGATCGGGGAAATAATATTTCATGAACCCCAATACGGCACGTTTTGCCTCTTCGTTATATGAGGTGTACATAGTCACTTTTCCAAAAAAATATTTCATTTGAGGATGCAATAAAACAATAGCACCTAATCCATCCCATAAATTATCCAAAGCAAATAGGCCTTTACGAGGATTAATGGAAGGTTGAAAAAGTGGATTTACCCATGAACGCCCAAGTTCAATTGTATAGGGAAGATAGCTTGAAATAAATTCATCCGAAAAATTGAAGTAATGCGAAGTGGACAACTCGTGTTGATTTGAACTTACTGCTTTCGCACAGTCAATGTATCGATAACCGCCCATAATTTCTTCGTCTTCAGGAGAAAAAACAATCAGTTGTTCGTAGCAAGGATCCGCAATATCTTGTTCATCTATATCAAATGGTTTACCTGTTCCTCCTCCTGCTAAGGCAAATGTCAATTCACGCAAACGCCCTATTTCACGCATTACATTGGGTGCATTTAAATGATTCACACAGTAGATTAGATTGCCCCCTTTGTTGGTTTTTCTTAAAAATCGATCGTCGTTTAATTCGTTTAAAATTAATTGACGATTCACTGGTGGTATAATATAATCTGTATTAATAGTACTCATATTAAGTTGATTTTAAAGCGTAGGCTTTAGTTTTGACCCAATCTGCCCATTCTAAATCTTTTTTTGATGTGTCAAATATCTCATAAGGTATCGATTTTCCAAATTTTAAGGACAATGTTTTACCTTTTTGACTAAATAATTCATCAACTAAATAAAACATTTCAATATTTGCTTTAACACCTATACTTGTCCTGAAGTTGGATAAGCGATAAAAGAAGGACGAAAGTTCTCCATCTAAATAAACCGGTATAACCGGTGATTTAAATTTCTTTGAGCGGGTAATAAATGTTTTTTTCCATTCGAGATCTTCTACCTTGCCCTTTTTTTTTCGACTGACCAAACCAGCGGGAAAAACAAAGATAGCCTTATCTGAAGCAAATAACTCGTTTAAGGCTGCCAATGATTCTTTGCTGTTCGATCCGTGTTTATTGACTCCAGTGAACAAGTCCTTTAAATTGGGTAAGTGAAGCAATAAGTCATTGACCACGAACTTCATATCCGGTCGAATAGGATATGCTTGTTGAATAATGGCCAACGCATCCATTCCACCCAAAGGATGATTGCAAGCAAAAATAGCAGCTCCTTCGGTAGGAATGTTTTCCAAACCTTCGACTTCAACATTAATTTCCAGTCGATTCAATACGTTTAGCGCAAACTCATAGCCGTTATTACCTTCATTGTCTTTTATAACTTCGTTTACTTCTTTCTGATGAATGGTTTTTTTCAGATAGCGGAGCAAAAAACCAGGCATCCATTTATAAAGTCTTGGATTTTTGTCTCTGATTAGGTTGTCTATATCAATAAAATTGTCGCTCAATGAAGTCTGTAGTTAAAATGTCTCCCACAAAGTTAGCCCTTATCAGAAATGATTGTGATGAAGGTGAAAGATTTAATTCACGAAATATTGTTGATCCAAATTTATTATGGCATTTTGTAGGAGAAGATTAGAGCCGATAAGATAAAAAAAAGGCTATGAAAAATAAATTTCATAGCCTCATGCTTAAAACGTTTAAGAACTAACCTAAAAATGGATAACGATAATCAGTTGCTGGAACAAAAGTTTCCTTGATTGTTCGCGGAGATACCCATCTTAATAGATTTAAGTATGAACCTGCTTTGTCATTTGTTCCTGAAGCTCTTGCTCCCCCGAATGGTTGCTGTCCAACTACTGCTCCAGTAGGTTTATCATTGATATAGAAATTTCCTGCTGCATTCTCCAATTTCTTGCTTGCCAAATCAATAGCATAACGATCAACAGAGAAGATCGCACCAGTTAATGCATATTCTGACGTTTGATCCAATAATTCCAATGTTGCCTCGAATTCATTTTCATCATAGATGTAGATCGTCATCACCGGTCCGAAAATTTCTTCGCACATAGTTCTGAACTTTGGATTCGTTGTCACGACAACGGTCGGTTCAATAAAGTAACCCTTTGATTTATCGTAATTTCCACCAGAAACAATCTCGGCGTCGTCTTGTGCTTTAATATAATCAATATACCCTGCGATCTTATCAAATGCGCGTTCATCAATAACCGCATTAATAAAATTCCCAAAATCAGCAGGACTGCCCATTTTGAAAGAGGCAAGATCCGCCTTTACATAGTCAATAATTTCATGAGCAATATTACTTGGAATATAGGCTCTAGAAGCAGCAGAACATTTATGTCCTTGGAATTCAAATGCTCCTCTAGAAATTCCAGTCGCAACTTCTTTTGCTACGGCAGAGCGGTGTGCAATAATAAAATCTTTTCCACCTGTTTCGCCAACAATACGCGGGTATGAACGATAGCTGTCCAAATTTGTCCCAATTTCTTTCCACAAATGTTTAAATACTGCACTCGATCCTGTAAAATGTAATCCAGCAAAATCTCTGTGCTTAAATACGGTGTCTCCCGCAACAGGACCGTCAACAGTAATCATATTGATGACCCCGTCTGGTAAGCCAGCAGCTTTGAAAAGTTCCATAATCACTTGTGCCGAATAGATTTGAGTTTCTGCTGGTTTCCAAACAACAACATTTCCCATCAATGCAGGAGCTGCACATAAATTTGCACAGATAGAGGTGAAGTTAAATGGCGTGATTGCAAAGATAAATCCTTCTAATGGACGATATTCTAAACGATTCCACATTCCAGCATTAGAATCGGGCTGTTCTTTATAAATTTGGGTTACATACGCGACATTCATTTTTAAGAAATCAATCAACTCACAAGCAGCATCAATTTCAGCTTGCATGCAGTTTTTTGATTGAGCGAGCATAGTCGAAGCGTTCATTTTATCTCTGAACGGTCCTGCCAACAAATCCGCTGCTTTTAAGAAAACTGCTGCACGCTGTTCCCACGGTAAATTTGCCCATGCTTGACGAGCCGCTAATGCTGCATCAATCGCTGCATTGATATGCCTCGCATCTCCGTAGTTAAAATGACCTAAAATATGTTGGTGATCATGAGGGGGTGATATTGGACGTTTGTCTGTTGTTCTCACTTCATTTGCTCCAATGTACATTGGAATATCGATCGGTGCTTGATTGTATAATTGATCGTAAGTATTTTTTAAGCTGATGGCTGCTGCACTTCCAGGTGAAAAGGGAGTAACGGGTTCATTTGCTGGTTGGGGTACGCGATAAATTGCTTCTGGCATAACTGTGTATTTTTAGTTAACAGCTACAAAAATAAGCAAAATTTGAGGATTGAAAGTTGAAAAGCCCAATTCAATTGGTCATGACCGACCTGAAAAAGAAAAGTGGAATAACATAGAACCTTGATCTAGTTCATTTTAAGTTTTGCGAACAGTTCGAATTTGGGAACAGCAACTCGAAAGCGTTCTTTGGTGTCCACGCGTTCAAACATATAGTACCCGCGCATGTATCCAATTTCGCTGTGTAAATCACTCCCACTCACATAAACATGTTTTTGTCCAGGTTGCAAAATCGGCTGTTCACCCACCACACCGTCACCTGAAACTTCTTTCGCAGGATTAAGTGAATCAAAAATGAACCAATAACGCGATATGAGCTGAACTTCATACGCATTCATGTTCTCAATCACAATGCGGTAATTGAAAAAGAACATATTATTTCTAACGTTGGATAAATCCTTTCGATAGAGCGTTTCAACGCTTATTTTTACTCCGCAAGTTAAGGCTGTTATCATCTTCTTCAAATTTACAAAAAACTAACATTAATCCAAATTTGAAGGCATCAAATCCGTTAAATTATTAACAGATATTCGAACAGTTCGAAACGGTTTTGATCCTTTCTATAGTAATAACGCTTGATGCCGTAAAAAGGTTGGTTGAAGTGGGCTATTTATTTATTCAAATAGGCTAGCCAATCCATCCCCCAAGCAACACCTAAATGGGCAATTAAACCGCCATAAATATTTCGAGAATTATAGGCTAAAATTCCTAATATATATCCTCCAAATATTGAGCTAATGGCTTCTCCTGCTGGTTTTCCAAAGTGTAAAAAGCAATAGACAGTGATCATGGGAAGAAGGGCGTCTTTACCAACAAATCGTGAGAGTGCAATGACCATAAATCCTCTAAAGAATAACTCTACAGATAAAAAATCAAAGCCATAACAGAGTTCATAAATTCCAGCTGTTATCCATTGATCGATTCCTAATACGGTATATTCATGATAATCCGTGTACGTTGGATAGGTGTCTAAAAAGTCGGGTTGGAAGGAAGCGATATAAATGAGGGGAATCATAAAGAGTATGAGCCAAAAATAAGGAATGATAAGCGCGCCATTTAAACGGAGCCCGAATCGCTCGGGTTTGAAGTGACTTACAGTATAATAGACTATGAAAAGTGGCAGAATAACAGTTACTGAACTGGAAAGGTTGCTGAGACAAGACCTAATCCAGCGGCCGATATAAGGATTTTCTCCGTAAAGTTCTTTTGCGAATTGCATCAAGTAATAACTCGAATCCATGGATAGAAAAAATAGCCCAATTAATCCGAATGAAATAAATTTTAAATTGAAGATGGCCTTTTTCTCCTCAGCACCTTTGATGGAAACAATTGTTGAACTAACGATAAATGCAAAT